>JANNEL010000051.1:0-3352 GCA_031378595.1 Alphaproteobacteria bacterium | reverse complement strand
GACGGCGTCGCCGACGGTCACGATGGATTCGGCGGCATCGTCCGGGATTTCGACGTTGAATTCTTCTTCAAACGCCATGACAAGTTCGACGGTATCGAGGCTGTCCGCGCCCAGATCGTTGATGAAGCTGGCCTTTTCGGTCACCTTTTCGGCTTCCACGTTCAGGTGTTCGATCACGATCTTCTTCACGCGGTCAGCGATATCGCTCATTTTTTCTTCCTTTGAGAGAAACTGCCAGAAACGGATACACCCCGGCGCCATCGAGGAGAATCCGGCGGGATGGGGAATTTGCGCGGTTCGTAACACACCTAAGGCGAGCTTGCCAACTGCCGCGCCATCACGGTTAAGCCCTTCAAATCATGGCCATTCCGCAATTTACATGCAGGGTTTGGCCGGTGATGTAGGCCGCTTCCTCGCTCGCCAGGTACGCTACGGCAGCACCGATATCGCTACCGCCGCCAAGGCGTTGCGCCGGAATCTTCGCCATGATGGTCGCGCGTTGCTGGTCGTTCAAGACGTCGGTCATCGGCGACTTGATGAAGCCGGGCGCGACGCAGTTCACGGTGATATTGCGCGAGGCGATTTCTTGGGCCAGCGACTTGGCCATGCCGATTATGCCCGCCTTCGCGGCGCAATAGTTCCCCTGCCCCGGATTGCCGGTGACGCCCACGACCGACGTGATCGCGACGATGCGGCCCCAGCGTTTTTTCATCATCGGGCGCATCACCGCGCGCGAAAGGCGGAACGTCGAGGTGAGGTTCACGTTGATTACCTCGTCCCATTCTTCGTCTTTCATGCGCATGAACAGGTTGTCGCGCGTGATGCCGGCGTTGCAGACCAAGATGTCGAGGCCGCCCATCAGGCCTTCCGCGGTCTTCGGCAGCTCATCGACTTGTGCCGAGTCGCTTAGATTGCAGACCGCAATGTGCGCGCGTTCGCCCAATTCTTTTTGCAACGCTTCAAGCGCTTCGCGGCGCGTGCCGGAAAGCGTGACCGTTGCGCCTTGTTTGTGGAGCGCGCGGGCGATGTCGCTGCCGATGCCGCCGCTGGCGCCGGTGACGAGCGCGGTTTTGCCGGAGAGAGAGAACATCGGAGTATCCTTCGCTTAGAGCGTCTTGATGAACGCTTCGATTTCCTGCGGCGTTTCGATCGAGATCGTCGGCAAGTCTTTGTCGATGCGTTTGGCCATCGTGGAGAGGACTTTGCCTGCGCCGACTTCGACAACCGAGGTGATGCCGCGGCCGCGCAAGCCCTCGATCGTTTCGCGCCAACGGACACGGCCGGTGATTTGCTCGATGAGCAAACGCTTGATCGTCGCCGGATCGCTTTCCGGATTGACGCTGACGTTCGAAATCACGGGCACGCGCGGTGGACGGATCGTTTCGCTGCCGAGTACGTCTTCCATTTCGCGCGCGGCGGGCTCCATCAGCGGCGAGTGGAATGCAGCCGCGACCGGCAACATCATGAGGCGCTTGATGCCCTTTGTCTTGGCGATTTCCTGTGCGCGTTCGAGCGCGCCTTTGTGACCCGAGATCACGATTTGGCCAGGCGCGTTGTCGTTCGCGACGACGCAGACTTCGCCGCCCGTCGATGCTTCTTTCGTCACTTCATCGGCCTGCGCGAAATCAGCGCCGAGCAATGCCGCCATCCCGCTGGTGCCGACCGGCGCGGCGCGGCGCATCGCCGACCCGCGGGCTCGTAGAAGCCGTGCCGCTTGCGGGACGGTGAACGCACCTGCCGCGGCAAGTGCCGAATATTCGCCGAGCGAGTGACCAGCGACGAACGCGACGTGCATTGTCCAATCGAGATTGCCGTCACGCTCAAGGACACGCATCACCGCGAGGCTGACGGCCATCAACGCAGGTTGCGCGTTTTCGGTGAGCGTGAGGTCGGCTTCCGGACCTTCCCAAATGAGGCGCGACAGCGGTTGCTTTAGCGCTTCGTCGACCTCTTCGAACAGTTCACGCGCGGCGGGGAACGCTTCGGCGAGCGCTTTTCCCATGCCGACGGCTTGGCTGCCCTGCCCCGGAAACGTCAATGCGCGAGCCATATATTTCCTCTCAGTATTCGGCGCGGAGAGACACCGGGCGGTCGTTAGAAGTCAAGGTAGAGGCCATTGTCGCCCTTGGGAATGCGCCTAGCGAATAAGGTCCATGTTGGTGCGCCAGGATTGAGCGACGCCAAGGCCTAGCAACGCGGCGTATACGACGGCGACGGCCGGGACTTGGAGGCTGAACTCCACCGCGGCGTGGATGCCGACGACGACCGAGGCGGCGAAGGCGACGGCTGGGAACAGGCGGTCGCGGCGGCGGTTCAGGCAGCCTTGGAAGCACATCCACGCGAGTACAACGGGTACGGCGAGATAAGCGAGGCCCGCGGGGATGCCGAGGTCGGCCAGCGTTTCCAGAATGTCGTTGTGGGCTTCATCGACGTTGCCGGACACAGCGCCGTCGCTGAAGAGTGGGTAGTAACGCTCGAACGCGCCGAAGCCGAGGCCGGTCAATGGGGCGGACTCGATCGCCTTCATCGTCGACTGTGCGATGGCAGCGCGGGCATTGTCCGTGACGCCTTGTTCCTGCACGCGGCCCAGCAGCGGATCGGCGCTTACGGCAGCGGCAATTCCCAGAACCGTGACAAGCAGCGCTGCCATGGCGCGCTGGCCCGAGGCTTCGCCTTTGTTGGCGCGGCGTCCGACGGTGAGCGCCGCGATCAGCGCGATCGTGCCTAAGAAGAAGGCGATTACGCCGCCGCGCGATTGGGTGAGCAGAAGTGCCGAGACCGTCGTCACGATCATCACGAACAAGAGCGCAACTTCGCCTGTCAGCGCAGCTAAGCCCGTGCGCGCGATGAGTCGGGCGCCGCGGTCCCACACGATCGATTGCCGTAGCTTCTCGACGAAGAGGCCGAGGCCTGCGATTGCTGCGAGTGCTGCGAACGTTGCGAAATGGTTCGGGTTTACGAAGGGGCCCGTGACGCGCGCGGTGTCGAGCTTTGGGTCGGGCATCAGCCAGGATTGGAAATCGAATTTTGCGTAGAAGCTTGCGAGCGCGAGAGCCGCGTACAAGAACCCAATGACGACGATGCCGCTGACGATGGACGCCGCACGGTCGCGGTCGCGCGCGAGTTCGAACGCGACGAGGAAGGCTGCGATGCTGAGCGAGGCTGCGAACACACCCTGGCGCGTTAGTCCGGGATCGACCGACACATAGCTGCCCACGTGAGTGCCCAACGCCGCGTTCGTCATGTCCCAGAGCGGATGCGCGAGGGCGATGAGGCTTAGGCCCGTGAGTGAGGCGAACCCGTCGAGGTTGACGGATTGCACGAACGCCCAACCCAACGCGACGACGACGCA
>JANNEL010000041.1:0-7464 GCA_031378595.1 Alphaproteobacteria bacterium | reverse complement strand
AGCCCTTCCCCATGTCGAAGCCTTCCCCGTTCGCCGGCGGCGTCATGAAGGAGCGATTGTCGGTGATGATGAGCTCCGCGTTCCGTCCGACGCGGAGCGTGCGATGAACGCGCAGCGAGTTGATGGCGGTGAGGTTGTTCGGCTCATCGCCGATGCCATTCGCGTCAAACTTCGTGATCGGCGTGTTCGAAACGGAGGGCGCGACGAAACGATCGAGCCCCTTGCCATGCGACTGCACAGCACGTGACGGCTGATATTCGAACCAAGCCTGGTTGGCCGCCACCTTGATTTTTTGCGCCGGACGCACTTCGCCGTTGAAGATCTGCTGGCTTTGGAAGCCCTGCCAGGAGAATTCGTGATTGTCCCAGACGGGCACGAACGGAAAGCGCGCGCGGGCGTCCTGCAGATCGGGGTCGGTGAGGTAGCCTTTGTAGGCCGTACGATAGTCGGCGAGCGTCGTCGGTACGTGGAAGTCCTTCATCTTCTCGCCGTTCGGATAGCGCACGGTGTCGCGCAGACGCCGTCCGCGGTTCACACCGCCGGGGCTGTCTTCCGGATACCAAACGACTTCGTAGATGAAGTCGCCGAGGTGCAGCACGAAGAAGAGACGCTCAGCCGCCGGCTTGCGTTCGTCTTCGTAGATCATGCGGCGATAGGCGTTGCACGCACCTTGCGTGATGTCTTGGCAACTGACGAACGCGAAGGTGACCGGGCGGTCGTCCGACGGATCGGGCGCGGTCAACGTGCGGCCGGTGCGGCTTGCGTTGCCGTCTTGATCGACGAAGCGGTACCAGTATTCCGTCGCCGGTTGCAGGTCGCCCGCGAGGAAGCGGCAGGTCCAGTCGGTGTCGGCGGCGACCGTCATGCGGCCGCGCGCGACGACGTTTGCGAATTCGGGATCGCTCGCGACCTCGACGGTCATTCGAACCTTCCCGTCGGCGGGCCGCCTGGTCCAAAGGATCACGCTTTCGTGGTCGGGGTCGCCGGAGGCCACGCCTTGCGGAAAGAGGTCGCGCCGTTCTTTCGCGTTCGCCGATGCCGCTAGCGCTCGCCCGCCGCCGATCGCCAACCCGGCACCGAGCGAGCCGGCAAGCGCCAGCCATTCGCGACGCGTCTTCGCGGTTTTGTGAATCATGTCTGCCCCTGCCCTTGCTACGGCAAAGCTTAGGCACACGCTTGCGGAAGGCTAATCAAGTTTTCGTTGTGTTGCGGGACGGCAGTCAGGCGCCTGCCTTTGGGTCAGGCGCCCGCTGGCGTTGCGTCTAGAACGTCCAGCTGAGGCGAGCGGTAATGAGGTGCACGTTCGCGTTGATGTCTTGGATGTGCGTGGTGGCGGCCAGGAACGGCGCCACTTGCACGTTGTTACGGTCATCGGGGGAATAGGTGCTGTAGTCGTAGCTGACGCCGAGCGTCAGGTTCGGCGCGATCGCATGATCTAGGCCGACGCCCAGCGTCCATCCGCTTTCGCGATCGGAACTCACCGAGGTCAGCACACCGGTCGAGATGACGTTCGAGTGGGTTTCGATATCGGCGTTCGCATAACCGCCTTTGATGTACAAAAGCCAGTCGCCCCATGTGCGGCCAAGCTGCAGCACGGCCGTATACTGATCGCCGATCTCGAACGATCGCGACCGGTCCACCGAGATCGCCGCGGGTTCGCTCACATCGATTGTTCCCGCAGTGTACGACCCTTCAAGACCCAAAACCCAATTGGGGCCCACGTCGAAGCGCACGCCGAGCTGCGCGCCGCCCATTGCCGCGCTGTCGTCGAACGACTGCGGCTCGGACAGCGGAAGGAGCGGTTGGAAATGCACGTAATCCGCGTCGGCGATGCCGATGCCGCCGTTGAGACCGATGTAAACGCCCTCGAAGGGTGTCGCGCGCGACGCGGCGAGCGAATAGGCCATGCAAATTGCGGCGAGAGACGCCGCTGCGAGCAATTTTGTCTTCATCACGATGTTCCCCAATTGCCGGTCACAAGGTGATGCCGGCAGCCCGAAATTGCTTAACACGCGCTCTGCGCGGGGGCATTCACATTGCTGGGGGCGGCACTCTTATTTCAGCAGGTAGTGCAAATTAGCATTGCGAAAACATCGGGTGGTTGCGCGGCAGGCGCCGCTGTTCGCCCGCACGGCGCAATATCACGAAAACCGGCGCTACAATTAATCGTGTCCCTAAAATACCGCCTCGGTTTTTCCACCCAGCATTTGAGCACGCACGAGCGGGATCGGCGGACCGCCGTAGCTTAAGAATTTATCGTGGAAGTCTTTCCACGCTTTGCGTCCGCCGCGTGTTGCGGTCCAGTCTTCGCGCAGACGGCGGATCATGAGTTTTCCCATCGTGTAGTTCAGATACGCAGGATCGTATGTGCCGCGGGCGGCTTGTTGTCTGGCGTTGCCTTCATCCTGGTAGCACTGGCGGATGAACATGTTTCGCGACCCATCGACCGTCATGCGGCCGGTGTGCATCAAGATCGCCGAGAGGTAACGGCAGTCGCGACGGAGCGCGTTCGAGAGCTCGCCGATGTGGGTCGCGTGGTCCCCCGCGTTCAAGCCTGCATCCCACATCATTTCTTCGGTGTAGTGCGCCCAGCCTTCGGCGTAGGCGTAGCCCACGAAGACGCGGCCGAACTGGTTCTTCGCGCGGTTCGCGTGCAGGAAGTTCAAGAAGTGGCCGGGCCAGACCTCGTGTACGGACACGAAGAGGAGTTCGCCTTTGCCGGGGACGAATGCGTCTTGCACCTTCTTCGGCCACGCGGGATCGGGCGGGGCGATGTAGTAGACGGACGGGAGGTTTGCCTCGTACGGGCCCGGAATATCGATGTAGGCGAAGTTCTGGCGTGCGAAGGGTGGGGCTTCTTCGACTTGCGCTTCCTCGGTGCCCGGGATCGAGACCAGGTCGTTGTCGGCAATGAACTTCTTCAAGCCCGCGAGCTGTGCGCGGGCGCCGGGGACGGCGCCACCTTGTGGTTTGTCCTGGGCTGCGCGCTCGACGCATTTGGGGATCGATTGGCGCGGTGCGTAGGCGGCGCACGCCGCTTTCAGTGCTTGCTGATTGCGCTTTAGATCCGTGCGGCCGATGCGTTCGAGTTCGGCGATCGGCAGGTCCACCATCTCGGTGTCGCGCACCATCTGCTCGAAGCGCTTCGCGCCAAGCTGGAACGTGTGGCGGGCGTGAGGGCGCTGGCCTTCGACCCAACTCGCGAGCGCCGTCATTGCTTTTACAGCGGCATCGGAGGCAGCGGTGAGGTCGGCTTGCAGCTTTTCGTCTTTGACTTCGGCGAACGCTTTCTTGCCGTCGCCTTGGTAGTACTCGGCGAGGCCGCCGAACGAGGCTTTGCCGTAGTCTACGAAGGTGAGCGAGAGCGGTGTCTTTAGGTTCGCGCGGATCTGCGTCGCTGCGGGCGGAACTTCGCCTAGATATTTGATGTAAGCCTTGAGGCGCGTCTCGGCCGACGCGTAGGGGCGCGTCGTGTACATCGAGGGGCTGAGCGCGCCCATGTAGTAAGCGGGGTTCGTGTGCGGCTGATCGGCCGTCTCGAGCCAGAAGAGATTACCGCGCGCGACGGCGACGAGATAGTCGCGCTGAAACCGGTCGCTGTCGCTCAGGTTTTGGAATCCTTGCGCCGCGTCGATGGAGGATTTGTAGAAGGCGGCGGATTTTTTTAAGCCAGCCTCGCTCCAATCGGGGAGCGTGCCGTCGTATTCGTGGCGGCCTTGCGAGGCGCCGAAGGCGGGCTCGTCTTTGAAGACGGTTTCGATGTATTCGCTTTGGAAGCGCGCCCAGGTCGGCGAACCGCCCTGCCCGCCCCCGTCCATCGTCTGGCAGGCCGTGAGTAAGCCGACGGTGGCGGCTACGGCTGCAATGCTGCGGATCGGCAGGGACATATTGAGGCGCTCCACGATTCTGCGGGAGGCCCCAAGCTAGTGAGTGTGGGCTCAAGGGCCAACCAACCCGCGCGAGAGCAGCACTGGGTAGAGGCTCGCCGCGGGGGAAAGCCTTGGTGCTGCGGGCGACGTCCACGATTTTCTTTCGACACGCGGACGTCGTGAGTGGTTCGCCTTAGCGGACCATGCCAATAAGGGGCACGTTTTCCGCAGGTGGCGACCCCATGAAGATCCTCGTTATCGGCTCCGGTGGGCGCGAGCATGCCTTGTGCTGGGCGATTGCGGCGTCGCCGTTGACGACCAAGCTTTATTGCGCGCCTGGGAATGGGGGGATCGCTGCGGTCGCCGCGTGCGTCGCGATCGACGTGATGGACTTCGATCGCATCGTCGCTTTCGCGCGCGAGCAGCACATCGACTTCGTCGTGATCGGGCCGGACAATCCGCTCGCCGGAGGGCTCGCTGACCGGTTGGCGGCGGCTGGGATCAAACATTTCGGGCCGTCGAAGGCTGCGGCAGAACTCGAATGGTCGAAAGGGTTCACGAAGGAGCTTTGCGAAGCGGAGGGGATTCCGACCGCGCGCTTCAAGCGGTTCGCAGATGCGGCTTCGGCGAAGGACTATGCGTCGGATCATCCGCTGCCGGTGGTGATCAAGGCGGACGGGCTCGCGCTCGGCAAGGGCGTCATCATCGCCTCGACGCGCGCGGAGGCTTCTGCCGCAATCGATTCCATGTTTGCGGGCGCGTTCGGCGCATCGGGACGGAGCATCGTCATCGAAGAATTTTTGACGGGCGAGGAGGCGAGCTTCTTCGTTCTGTGCGACGGCGAGAACGTGTTGCCGTTCGGCGCGGGGCAAGATCACAAGCGTGTCGGCGACGGCGATGTCGGGCCGAACACCGGCGGCATGGGCGCCTATTCGCCGGCGGCCGTGTTTACGCCCGCGATCGAGCGCCAGACGTTGGAGCGCATCATCCTGCCCACCGTGCGCGGAATGAAGGCACGCGGGCGGCCGTTCAAGGGTGTGTTCTACGCGGGGCTGATGCTCACTGCGGAAGGGCCGAAGTTAATCGAATACAATGCGCGGTTCGGCGATCCTGAGACTCAAGTTCTGATGATGCGGCTCAAGTCGGACATCGTGCCGCTGTTGTTGGCGGTCGCGGACGGTGGCTTGAAGACGGTCGATGCGCGCTGGCGCGAAGAGGCCGCACTGACTGTCGTGATGGCGGCGCGCGGGTATCCGGAGGCGCCGTTGAAGGGGACCGTGATCCGCGGGCTCGAGAAGGCTTCGGCAGTCGAAGGTGTCGAGATTTTTCATGCGGGCACCGTCGTGAAGGACGGCGCGTTCATCGCGAACGGCGGGCGCGTGTTGAACGTTACGGCCTTGGGACGCGACGTCGCCGAGGCGCAGGCACGCGCTTATCGTGCGGTCGACTTGATCGACTGGCCCGAAGGGTTTTGCAGGCGCGATATCGGCTGGCGTGCGGTGGGGCGGACGTAAGCAGAAAGACTTTCACACAATGAGACAATGAAACAATGAAACAATGGAAGGCCGCTTCGCCGAACACCCAGCCGCGCGCCGCAGGCGTGTTCGCTCGCTGAAACTGGCGCTTCGCGCCGAAAGTAAGCACGCATTGTTGCATGGTTTCATTGTGTGAAATTTCTA
This sequence comes from Alphaproteobacteria bacterium, assembly GCA_031378595.1. Lineage (GTDB taxonomy): Bacteria > Pseudomonadota > Alphaproteobacteria > Micropepsales > Micropepsaceae > SZUA-430. The sequence continues at coordinate 1,916 of JANNEL010000041.1, read as the reverse complement.
GCTTCTTGCGTGGGTGGAAAAGCGCCCTTCCCTCTCTGAGCGGAATGGGTATGAATGGCGCGAAAGCAATCGAGGAAGCGCCCCCATGTCTCAACCGTCGCGCCAAGAGCAGTTTAGCGGCACCAAGGATGTCGCGCCGCAGCACGCGTTGGATGCGGCGAAACTGGAGGCCTATCTCAGCGATCATGTGCCCGGGTTTGAAGGGCCGCTGACCATTCGCCAGTTCAAGGGTGGGCAGTCGAACCCGACCTATCAGCTTGTGACGCCTAAGACGAAATATGTTCTGCGCCGCAAGCCGCCGGGCAAGCTGTTGCCGTCAGCGCATGCGGTGGACCGCGAGTTCCGCATTATCTCGGCGCTTTATCCGACCGGGTTTCCGGTGCCGAAGCCTTACGTGCTGTGCGCCGACGAAAGCGTCGCGGGCACGATGTTTTATGTGATGGAGTGCGTCGAAGGGCGCGTCATCTGGGAGCCGCAGCTTCCGGGGTTGGAGCCGAAGCAGCGCTTTGCGATCTATGATGCGATGAACGAGACGCTGGCGAAACTGCACCAACTCGACCACGAGAAGCTTGGCCTCGGCGATTTCGGCAAGCCCGGCAGTTATTTCGCGCGGCAGATCTCGCGTTGGGGAAAGCAATACGTCGCGTCGGAGACGGAGACGATCCCGTCGATGAACAAGCTGATGGCGTGGCTGCCCGAGCATATTCCGGCGGGCGAGCGCGCAGGGATCGTGCACGGCGACTACCGGCTCGACAATATGATCCTGCACCCAACCGAGCCCAAGGTGCTCGCCGTACTCGATTGGGAGATTTCGACGATCGGCGATCCGCTTGCCGATTTCACCTATCACATCATGCAGTGGCGGATGCCGCCGGGCGGCACGGGCGGTGGCACCGGCAGTCTGACGGGCGCCGATCTGAAGGCGCTCGGCATTCCGACGGAAGCCGAGTACGTCGCGATGTACTGCAAGCGCACGGGGCGGCCGGGTATCGAGGGGCTCGACTTCTACTTCGCATACAATTTCTTCCGCATCGGCGGCATCTTGCAGGGGATCGCCGGGCGCGTGCGCGACGGGACGGCGTCGAGCGCGCATGCGGCGACGATGGCGGCCGCCGTTCGGCCGCTGGGCGACCTTGGTTGGGAGTATGCGAAACGCGCGGGAGCTAAGGACTGATGCGAGCGCTTCTACTTGGACTCTTGAGTTTCGGTCTTGCGACTGCGGCGTTTGCCGATACGAAGTTGATCTATGCGGGCACGCTCTACGCGGTGCCCGGCCAAGAGCCGCTGAAGGAGCAGACCGTCTATGTGAAGGACGGGCGGATTGAGAAGATCGTCGCGGGTTTCGTGCGCGCCTCGGCGGGCGAGCGCGTCGTCGATCTGCAGAACGCGTTCGTTTTGCCCGGGTTGATCGACTGTCACGTGCACATTCTGGGCGAGCTCAGCGCGACGTCGCGATTGGAACAGGTCGAGAGCTCGGACGAGTATCTGGCGCTGCGCGGGGCGGCTTATGCGTTGCGTACACTGCGCGCGGGGTTCACGACCGTGCGCGATCTGGGCGAGCGGTCGCCTGCGATCTTTGCGTTGAAGAAGGCAATCAACGAGGGGCTGATTGCGGGACCGCGCCTCGTTGTGGCGGGCTCGACGCTTTCGCCGACCGGCGGTCATGCGCAGACCTATGGCTACCGGGATGACGTGAACGCGCTCTTTGCGTCGAGCGGGACGTGCGACGGCGTCGACGAATGCCGCAAGGCGGTCAGGCGGCAGGTCGCGCGCGGCGCCGACGTGATCAAGCTGGTTGCGACGGGCGGCGTGCTCTCGAACATCAGCGCGGGCGTCGACCAGCAGTTTACGGACGAAGAGCTGGCCGTGATCGTGAAGACCGCGCACAGCCTGGGCAAGCGCGTTGCGGCGCATGC
>JANNEL010000022.1:0-18096 GCA_031378595.1 Alphaproteobacteria bacterium | reverse complement strand
TTCCACTACATGGTGGCGGAGTTCGGGGGCGAGAAGATCGCCTGCGCGCCGTACGCGACTTACGGCAGCGAGGACCTGGCGCGGTTCGCCATTAAGGCTCTGGGGCCGCGTAGCGCCTGTCTTCTCGCCAATCACGGATCGATCGCCTTGGGCGAGAGCGTGCGGCAGGCGTATGATCGTGCTGCGGCTCTCGAGGCGTTGGCTGCGCAGTACGCGCGAGCCTTGCAGATCGGGCGGCCGCGGATTTTGCCGGGACGCGAGATGGCGCGAGTGATCGAGAAGTTCAAAACCTATGGCAAGCAAACGCCGGTGAAGCCATGAGCGCGGTCCTTGTTACGGGTGCGGCGAAGCGGCTTGGGCGGGCGATCGCTCTGAAGCTTGCGAGCGACGGGTATGACGTTGCCATCCACTATCGCTCCAGCAAGGCGGACGCGGAAGCGGTTGCGAACGACGTGAAGCGGCTTGGCCGGCAAGCGGTGCTCGTCGACGGCGAACTCTCGAACGAAACCGAGGTGGCGACGATCGTGCCGCGGGCTGCGGCTGCGCTCGGACATCTGACGGCGTTGGTGAACAGCGCTTCGGTGTTCGAGGACGACCGCGTTGAGACGGCGACGCGCGCGACTTGGGACAAGCATCTCAATACGAATTTGCGGGCGCCGCTCGTGCTATCGCAAGGGTTCGCCAAGCAACTGCCGGCAGGCGTCAATGGCGGGATCGTCAATATCATCGATCAGCAGGTGATCAATCTGACGCCGCAATTTCTATCCTATACCGTGTCGAAGGCGGCGTTGTGGACGCTGACGCGAACACTGGCGCAGGCTTTGGCGCCGCACATCAGAGTCAATGCGGTGGCGCCCGGTCCGTCGTTAAAGGCCGAGCGGCAGTCTCAGGCGAATTTCGATGCGCATGTGAAGGCAACCTTGCTGCAGCGTTCGTCGGAACCGGGAGACATTGCGGGGGCGGTGGCGTACTTGATGTCGGCGCCCGCGGTTACCGGGCAAATGATTGTCGTCGACAGCGGTCAGCATCTTGCGTGGTCGCAAGACAAGTTTTTCGAGTGAGGCCGATGAGCGAACGTCCGAAAATTCAGCCGTTGCGAATTGCCGATGCAAAGAAGCGTATCCGGCACGTGTTCGTTCGCGATCTTGAGCTCAACGCGAATATCGGCGTCTACCACCGCGAGAAAGGGCAGATGCAGCCCGTGCGGATCAACTTGGATCTGACGGTCGAGGAGACGGACGGCGACATCGACGACAAGCTCGAAAATGTCGTCGACTACGGTGCGGTCGTCGACGGGATCAAAGCGATCCTCGCGGGCGGGCATTTGAACCTGGTCGAGACGCTGGCTGAGGAGGTCGCCACGCACTGCCTTGCGGATAAGCGCGTGAAGGTCGCCAGGGTGCGGATCGAGAAGTTGAAAGTGCTGGCGGAAGCGCAGTCCGTGGGCGTGGAAATCGAGCGCGAGGCGGAAGGCTAGGGTTGGGCGGCACGAGTCTCCGCTTGCAGCCTTTGTCTTCGCCACTATCTTGCCCGCCGTGAGTAACGATCAGGACACTGTCGCGACGGATACGCCCGGGCTGATGGCCCAGGGGGCGGCGGTTATTGCCGATTACCTGACGCGGCTGCCGAATGCGCCGGGGGTTTACCGGATGATGGCGGCGAACGGCGATGTGCTCTACGTCGGCAAGGCTGCCAATCTCAAGAAGCGGGTCGTCGCCTACACGAAGCCGCTCGACCAGCCGGCGCGAATTGCCCGGATGATCGCGAACACGGCGTCGATGGAGTTCGTGCAAACTCGCTCCGAGGTCGACGCGCTGCTGCTTGAAGCCAATCTGATCAAGCGATTGAAGCCGCGCTACAACGTTCACCTGCGCGACGACAAATCGTTTCCGTACATTCTTGTGACGGGCGACCACGTTGCGCCGCAGATCATCAAACATCGTGGGGCGAAGTCGCGGAAGGGCGAATACTTCGGGCCGTTCGCGTCGGCCTACTCGGTGACCCGCACGCTGAACACGTTGCAGCGGGCGTTTCTGCTGCGGAGTTGCACGGACTCCGTCTACGAGAGCCGCACGCGACCGTGTCTGCTGCACCAGATCAAGCGCTGTTCGGCGCCGTGTGTGGGCAAGATCGCGATCGAGGATTATCAGCACCTCGTCGATCAAGCGGTGGGCTTCCTGCGTGGCAAGAGCCAGGAGGTGAAGGGCGAGCTGTCGCACGATATGGAAGCCGCCGCGGAGGCGCTCGATTTCGAGAAGGCTGCACGGTTGCGCGACCGGATACGTGCGCTGGCGCATGTGCAGCTACAGCAAGGGATCAATCCGGAGACGATCGACGAAGCCGATCTCTTCGCCGCGCATCAAGACGGTGGGCACACGTGTATCCAGGTTTTCTTCTTCCGGTCGGGGCAGAACTGGGGCGACCGCGCCTACTTCCCGAAGCATGACCGCGGGGTCGAGATACCGGAGATTCTCGACAGCTTCCTCGCGCAGTTCTACGACGACCGCGAGCCGCCGAAACTCGTCATCATCAGTCACGAACTGGCCGAGCATGCGTTGCTGGAGGAAGCTCTTTCGGTCAAGGCCGAGCGGCGCGTCGAGGTGTTGGTGCCGCAGCGCGGCGAGAAGCGCGAGGTGATGGCGCAAGCTGTCATGAACGCGCGCGAGTCGTTGGCGCGGCGAATGGCGGAAAGCGCGACGCAGATCAAATTGCTCGAAGGCGTTGCAACGGCTTTCGGTTTTAGCGAGTCGCCGCAGCGGATCGAGGTTTACGACAACAGCCATATCTCAGGCACGAACGCGGTTGGCGCGATGATCGTTGCGGGGCCGGAAGGCTTTGTCAAAAACGAGTATCGCAAGTTCAACATCAAGAACACTGAGCTCACGCCGGGCGACGACTACGCGATGATGCGTGAAGTGCTGACGCGGCGTTTCAATCGAATGATGAAAGGGCAGGAAGAACAGGCGGAGGCCGGGGTTTCGTTCGACGAGAAGGCGGGCGATGATGCGGATGAGTGGGCTGTGCCCGATCTTGTGTTGATCGACGGTGGTGCGGGGCAGCTCTCGGTCGCGCACGACGTGATGACGACGCTCGGCGTTACCGGTGTGAAGCTCGTCTCCATCGCGAAGGGCCCAGATCGCGATGCAGGACGCGAGCGGTTCTTTATGGTCGGGCGCGAACCGTTCTACTTGGAGTTCAAGTCGCCGGTGCTGTTTTACCTCCAGCGCCTTCGCGACGAGGCGCATCGCTTTGCGATTGGAACGCACCGGGCGAAGCGGGCGGCGGCGTTGGCAACCTCGCCGCTCGACGAGGTTGAGGGGATTGGGCCCTCGCGGAAACGGGCGCTTTTGAACCATTTCGGCTCGGGGCGGGCGGTCACGACAGCTGGGCTCTCCGATCTGGAATCGGTTAAGGGTATCTCCAAGGCGATGGCGCGGAAGATCTACGATCACTTCCACGACAAGGGCTGATGCCTGATAGAGTGGCGTTATGGGCGACCATCTTCCGAATCTGCTGACGCTCGCGCGTATTGTACTCACGCCGCTTTTCGTCGCGGCGTTCTGGATCGATATGCCGGTCGGCCGGTGGGTGGTGTTCGGACTGTTTCTGGTCGCCGCGATCACGGACTATGCGGACGGTTGGGTGGCACGGCGGCGCAATATCGAGTCGCGGCTGGGGCAGATGCTCGATCCGATCGCCGACAAGCTGCTCATCGCATCGGCGCTTGTGATGCTCGTTTATACGGACGACATCCGCGGCTGGGTGATCATTCCGGCGCTAATTATCTTAGCGCGCGAAATCCTGGTGTCGGGTATGCGCGAATTCCTGGCGACGATTTCGGTTCAGGTGCCGGTGTCGTCCGTTTCAAAGATGAAGACCGTTCTGCAGGTGGTGGCGATTGCGATGCTGATCGTGGCGCCTGCGATCGAACATGTGTGGGGCTGGGTGCATCGCGCTGGCATTCTCACGTTGTGGGCGGCGGCCGTGCTGACGATCTACACGGGCTTCAGTTACGTGCAGGCGAACTTGAGCCACGTGTCGGGTGAGCATGCGCGACCTCGTCCGCGGACGGCGGAGCGGCCGTCGTGAAGGTGCTCTACTTCGCGTGGCTGCGGCAGAAGGTCGGGCGTGGCGAGGAAGCAGTGGAGCTTCCCGGAACCGTGCGCACGATCGGCGATCTCGCGGTGTGGCTGGCCGCGCGCGGCGGTGGCTACGCCGATGCGTTCGCGGATATGAAGCGGGTGCGCGCTGCACTCAATCAAGAACATGTCGATTTCGCCGCGCCGGTTAAAGCGGGTGACGAGGTTGCGTTCTTTCCGCCGGTCACCGGCGGATGACAGTCCGGGTTCAGCGCGAGGACTTCGAGCCCGGCACGGAGATCGCGCGGCTTCAGCGGGAAGACGCGGGCGCGATCGTGAGTTTCGTCGGAGTCGTGCGTGGCGAGAGCCAGGGCGAAAAGCTCGTTAGCATGACGCTTGAGCACTTTCCCGGCATGACGGAACGCGAGTTGGAGCGCATCGCCAAGGAGGCGCGCTCGCGCTGGTCGTTGCAGGGCGTTTCGATCGTCCACCGCGTTGGCGAGCTCAATCCAGGTGAGCGAATCGTGCTTGTCGTGACGGCGGCGGCGCACAGGCGAGCCGCATTCGAGGCGGCGGAATTCTTGATGGACTATCTCAAAACCCGCGCGCCGTTTTGGAAGCGCGAATTGCGCGCTTCCGGCGAACACTGGGTGGAAGCGCGCGGCAGCGACAATGAAGCCGCCGCACGCTGGACGCGCGATTAGATCGTGTGTTTGCCGCGAACGAAGTTCGAATAGTCGTCCAGCAGCGTGCGCGTGATATTGCCGACCTCAAACTTCCAGTCGCCGATCGAACCGACGGGGGTCACCTCTGCCGCGGAGCCGGTCAAGAAGCACTCGCTGAAGCCCGCGACATCGGACGGTTGAATGTACTGCTCAACGACGTCGATCTGCCGGGCGCGGGCGAGATCCATGACCGTTTGACGGGTAATGCCGTTCAGGAAGCAGTCGGCGTAGGGCGTGATCAGTTTGCCTTCCTTGACGAAGAAAATGTTCGCGCCGGTCGCTTCGGCAACGAGGCCCCGCCAATCGTACATCATGGCATCGGCGAAGCCCTTGGCCTCAGCCTCGTGCTTTGAGAGCGTGCAGATCATGTAGAGGCCGGCAGCTTTCGCTTTCCACGGCGTCGTGTCCGGGGCGGGGCGGCGCCAACGCGCGATGTCGAGCTTGATGCCCTTGCGCTTGATCTCGGGATCGAACATCGAGGGCCACGGCCAGACGGCGATCGCGACGTGGATCTTCGATTGTTGCGCGCTCACCGACATCTGCTCGCTGCCGCGAAACGCGACCGGGCGCATGTAGGCGTCGTCGAGGCCGGCCGCTTCGACCACCTGTTTGCAGGCGTCGTTGATCTGCTGTTCCGTATAGGGGATTTCGAAACCCATCAGGCGCGCGGATTCGAACAGTCGCGACGTATGCTGTTCGAGCTTGAAGACCTTTTTGTTGTAGACGCGCTGACCCTCGAACACGCATGAGCCGTAATGGAGGCCATGTGTAAGAACGTGGGTGGTGGCGTCGCGCCAAGGCACAAGTTTGCCGTCCAGCCAGATATGGCCGTCACGGTTGTCGAAGGGGATGAGCGCCATCGAAGGCTCCAACGTTGGTTAAGCGCGTTTTCGCCAGTATAGCCGTCCCGCTTGCGAGCGGTACAGGGTGGGCTCTATTGTGAGTCGCATATCTGCCATAACCGATATGCATGACCCTCGACCGGGCACTTTCAATGAAGGCTCAGGCGCCGCTTCTCTACCTGCGCGAAGAAGAACTGACGGACGGCATGGAGCTGTTCTTCTTTGCGGGGCGCAGTATGGCCGATGCGATGGATAAGCGGCTTGAGGAGCTTGCACTTGGGCATGCGGACTATCGTGCAATGCATTTTGTTGCGCGCCACCCGGGTATGCCGGTGTCGGACTTGCTGAGTATCCTAGGGATCACGAAACAATCGCTCAGCCGGGTTGTTCGCGGGCTGACGCAGGGCGGTTGTCTGGTGCAAAGCACGGGCGTCTCCGACCGGCGGCAACGGCTGCTCCGCCTGACCGCCAAGGGCCAAGCCGTGGAGGGCGAGTTGTCCATGTTGCAGCGGGCGCGGTTCGCCAAGGCCTATCGGGAGGCGGGACCTGAAGCCGTGGCTGGGTTCCGGCAGGTCCTGGGCGGCCTTCTAGCGGATACGGAGCGGGCGGGCGTGTTGCGCCTGATTGCGAAGCGATGATGAGCGACGTGAAAGAGGCGCCGAACGGCGACGAAAAGCTGCACCACCTGCTGATCGTCGATGACGACACGCGGATCCGCACGCTGTTGCAGCGCTATTTGAGCGAGGCGGGATATCGGGTGACGGCCGCGAAAGATGCCGGCGAAGCGCGCCAGTTGATGGCGAGCCTCGATTTCGACTTCATCGTGCTCGACGTGATGATGCCGGGGGAGGACGGGTTCTCGCTGACAAAGGCCATCCGTGAGACGTCGAATGTTCCGATCCTGCTGCTGACCGCGCGCGGTGAGGCGGGCGATCGCATCGAAGGGTTGGAGCGCGGCGCGGACGACTACCTGCCGAAGCCGTTTGAGCCGCGCGAGTTGCTGCTTCGGATCGCGACGATCTTGCGGCGCGCTGGACAGCCGGCGGAGCAGGTGAAGCAGATCATTCAATTGGGACTCTGCCGCTTCGATCCCGAGCGCGGAGAGCTTGTGCGCGAAGGCAAGCCGGTGAAGCTGACCTCGGCTGAGTTGCAATTGATGCGCGTGCTTGCCGCCAACCCAGGGCAGACCTTCACGCGCACCGACCTTTCGCAGCGTATGGGCGAAGTTCTGGAACGCACGGTCGACGTTCAGATCACACGACTCCGGCGCAAGATCGAGAACGATCCGAAGTTGCCGCTCTATCTGCAAACCGTCCGGGGCATAGGCTACGTGCTGATGCCCGATCGCGTGGGGTAGGCGATGTCGCGCGGATGGTTTCGTCGTTCTATGCCGCGCGGATTGTTCGGGCGCTCGCTCGTCATCATCGTGATGCCGGTCGTCGTACTTCAAGCCGTCGTCACGTATTTGCTGTTTGACCGGCAGTGGGACGCGGTGACGACTCGCATCTCGCGCGGCGTTGCGGCGCAAGTCGCGCTGTTCGTTCAGAGCTACGAGACGCTTGGACCGGAGAAGTTTGCGAGCGAGGCCGCGCGGCTCAAGGAGACTTCGTTCGGGTTGGCGCCCGTCGTCAAACCGGGCGAGAAGATTCCAGACACCGAATCGCCCGCCTACGAAGTGCTGAAGCAAACCTTCACACGGGAACTTGCCAAGATAACCGGGCGGCCGGTTTGGGTGGATTCGGAGTCGCTTGAAGATCAAGTCGACATTCGCATTCAGCTGGATGGGGCGGTGATGCGAGTTTTGGCCGACCGCAAACGGGTTATGTCGACGAACACGCATGTCTGGGTGCTGTGGAGCATGGGCACGGCGCTGATCCTGCTTTCTGTCGCCATTCTGTTCCTGCGCAATCAAATCCGCCCGATCGAGAGGCTGGCGGATGTGGCCGAGGCGTTCGGCAAGGGGCGCGACGTGCCGGACTTCCGGCCGGCGGGAGCGACCGAAGTTCGGCGCGCGGGGTTGGCGTTCCTGGATATGAAGGAGCGCATCTCGCGCTTCGTGCAGCAGCGGACAGATATGCTCGCCGGCGTCAGCCACGATTTGCGCACGCCGCTGACGCGCATGAAGCTTGAGCTCGCGATGATGAAGGACGATTCGTCGTCGGAAGCGCTACGGGGCGACTTGGAAGAGATGGAACATATGTTGGAGGAATACCTCGCGTTCGCGCGTGGACAGGCCGGCGAAGGGGCGGCGGATACCGATATCGGGCAGCTCGTTCGCGACGTTGCGACAAGCGCGCAGCGCAAGGTCGGAACGAAGGCGCCGAACAAGACGGTTGAGGTTGCGGTCAACGGAGGTCTTGTCGTCGAGGTCCGGCCGAACGCAATGCGACGCTGCGTGACGAACTTGGTCGAAAACGCTTTGCGATACGGCACGCGGGCGACGGTCAGCGCAAGCCAGCGCGACGATATGGTCGAGATCGCGGTCGAGGATGATGGACCCGGCATTCCACCCGATCGGCGTGAGGAAGCGTTCCGGCCGTTTCACCGCTTGGAGAGCGGCCGCACGCTGACGCAGGGTGGTGGCGTCGGCCTGGGTCTCGCGATCGCGCGCGATATTGCGCGCGGCCACGGCGGCGATATTACTTTGGGCGAAAGTCAGCTTGGCGGATTGCGCGCCGTTGTGAGGTTACCGGTATGATCATCGTTGTCGGCAGCATCGTTGCCAAACCAGACACGTTCGCGGAAGTGCAGCGGCTTGGGTTGGAGCACACGCGCCGGTCGCGCACTGAGCCCGGCTGCGTCTCGCACGATATTCATGTCGATTGCGAAAACGCGATGAAGCTCACGTTCATCGAAAAATGGGCCGACGCGGCGACGCTCTCGGCGCATTTCAAAGTGAAAGAGTCCATCGCATTCGTGACGCGCGCACGCGAACTCAGCGCCTCGCCACCCGTGATGGAGATCTTCGAGGCGTCAGCAGCTAAAATCGGCTGAGCTATTTTCGTCCAGCGGTGATCTTCTCGGCGAGTTCTTGCATCTCGGCGATCGATTCCTTGGCGCGATCTTGCATGATTTTGAATGCGTCGCTGTTCGCGTCGATCGCGAGTTCGGCGAGTTCCTTCATGTGCTTCAGCGCGCGCCCGACAGTCTTTTCCACGAGCTCGGCTTGCTTCCTCGGCAGGTCCTTGCCGTCGTTCGCCTTCATGAGGTCGCCGACGGATTCTTGAATCGCCTGCATCGATTCAGCCATGATCTCGCCTTGGCGGCGCATCATGTTTTGATAACCCTGCGCCGCTTTTTGGTTCGCTTTGACAAGCGCTTCGAAGTTTTTTTTCTGGCTTTCCATTAGCGCGTTGTTGTCGATGCCGGGCACGGAGAAGCGGTCCCAAAAGCCTTGGTCGAAGTTCGGCCATTTGAAATCGAATTCGGGGAATGGGCTCTTGCTCGCCATGGGTCTTTTCTCCTTTGGGCAGGGGAAGATGAGCCCGGGTGGGAGCCCGCGTCAATCGGCGTCGGCGGGTTCCTCGGCGCGTACGTTTTGCAGGCGTTCGGTCCATTCTTCGATGAGGCGCAGGCGGCGGTCGACATGCGCCATCGTCTTGGCCAAGTCCTCACCGTCTTCGAGCCAGATGGCGAGCGTTTCGGCGAGGAGGACGCCGATGCCGCGCGTGATCAGGAACCCTTGCCATCCGGTCGTGGATAGGCCCGCGCTGTCGGCGATCCAGAACGCACTGCGGACGGTTGCGGGCAGAACGTCGAAGATCGCGCCTGGGTCGCCTTTCGTATCGGCGTGGATGACGGCGATCGCGGGTTTCAACGGCGTCATGGACTCGAAACAACCAATAATCGCGTCGAAGGCGCGGTCGCGCGGTGGTATGTTCTCGTCGGGCTCAATTGCGCGTTCCAAGGCCGCAATATCGACGCGCTTGGCGATCAGCTGCAGCAGCGCACGCTTATCGGGGCAGAGTTCGTAGAGCGTTGCGGGCGGGATATTCGTCTTGCGCGCCAGCGCGGTCAGCGAAAGTGCCTTCCAGCCGCCTTTTTCGATGGCGGCGAGGGCTGCTGTGACGAGCTTTTCTTCTGGGGAAAGTTTGGTCGCCATGGCGGCAGTTTAGGTCCGCTAGCGGGTTTTGGCGAGTTCGAAGCCGCGCGCGTTCGCGGCGGCGATCGCTTCGGCCAGCAGGCCCTCGAAGCGTGCGTCGGCCATGAGAACCTTGAGGGCCGCTTCCGTCGTTCCGCCGGGGCTGGTGACGGAGCGGCGCAGATCGGCGGGCGGTGTCGCGTTGCTCGCCAGCAGCGCGCCCGCACCTTCGATCGTTTTGCGGGCCAACGTGGCGGCGATCGCCGGCGACAAGCCGATGCGTTCACCGGCTGCGGCCATCGCCTCGGCGAGCAGGAAGACGTAGGCGGGGCCGGATCCCGACACCGCGGTGACGGCGTTCAGCAATTCTTCGCCGTCCAACCAGACGAGGTCGCCGACCGCTTTCAGCAAACGTTCGGCGAGCTTGCGTTGCGCCGCCGTGGTCGTGGGTGTCGCGTATGCGGCTGTAATACCTCTGCCGATCGAGGCGGGGAGGTTGGGCATCGCGCGCACGATTGCTTTCGAACCGCCGAGCCAAAGGCTCAAGCTCTCGATCTGCGTGCCGGCGGCGATCGAGATGATGACCGCGTTGCGCGCTGCCTTCGCGTAGGCGGCTGCGGTTTGCGACATCATCTGTGGCTTCACGGCGAGGACAATCGCTTCAGGGTTCGTGCCGGTCATGAGGTCTGCGTCGATGCCCGTTTTCGCGGCCGCTTTGCGGTAGGTACGGGCGTCGGCTTGCTTGAGCGCGGGGTCGATCAGCAATAACCGGGGGCCCAGCCCGGCGGCGATGAGCCCGCGGGCGATCGCGCCGCCCATGTGCCCGACGCCGACGATGACGATGGGCTGGCCGGTCGAGGGCGTCGGCTTCGGGGTTAGGCGTTTCCCTGGCACTGGTAGACCACCGCTGCGGCTGCTTCAGCGGCGGACTTACCGGCCCAGATGACGAATTGGAAGGCCGAATAGTAGCGGTCGCAGGCTTCCAATGCGGCGTCGATCAGGCCTTCGCACTGTTCAGGTACGGCCATGGCACCGCGGAGCAGCAGGCCGTGGCGGAAGATAACCTGGCCGCTGTCGGGCCACATTTCGAAGTGACCGAGCCAAAGTTGCTCGTTGATGATGTTGATGAGCCCCGCCACTTCCGGGCGCTTTTGCTTCGGCACTTTGACTTCAAGCTGCGCACAGAGTTGCAGCGTTTCGACGTCATGGCGCCAGCTGAACGAGAGATGGTGGTCTTCGCTTTGGCCGGGGAACGACAAGTGCATCTCGTCCTCGCCCGCCCGATCGAACAGCCATTCGTTTTGAACCGCGATTTGCTCCATCAGGTCGAGCGGATTGCCTTGAATCACTTCGGCATGAATCTGCGGTGTACTCATCTCTTGGTTCCAGCCTTTCTCGGCCCCAGAGTCAGCCCGCCGCCGGAGGGTACCGGCGGCGGGCTGGCATGTAGGGCAGTTAGCAAGGGTACGCAGGAAGGTGCTCCGGACCTGGAAAACTGACGCTCCAACATTTAGTAGCCCGACGCGAAGCACCTCCCATGAATGGAAGCGTGCACTAAAGGTTGAATCGTGTGCAAGAGTCTGCCCTGTGGGCTGAATCATTCTTCATGTGGACTGTGTTCGGACAGCGAATCCGATTTGGGGATCGCTTGCGGATAGATCGATACGCGACGTGTCAGAAAAGTAATTCGATGCGAGTCCTGCGAGTCTTTCGCGCGGTGCTCAACCCTCGCGGCGTGCCGTTGCTGAGCGGATCGGACTCTTAGTTGGTGAACCGGGGCCGCCTTGACACCGTCGAAGCGTCAACCGCAAGTCTCGCGGTGCTGCTGAGGATAAGCGCCGCATGGCGGTCATTCCGTTTCCCGAGATCGATCCGGTGCTCATTCAGATCGGGCCGATCGCCATCAGATGGTATGCGCTGTCCTATATCGCCGGGTTGCTCGGCGCGTGGTGGTTCATTCTGCGTTTGCTTCGGACGCCGCGCCTGTGGGCCGGCGCGCCGTTCAACGGCAAGCCGCAGGCGACGAGCGATCACATTGGCGATCTGTTCGTTTGGGCCGCGCTCGGTGTGATCATCGGCGGGCGGCTCGGCTACATCCTGTTCTATGGATTGATCTACGAGTGGGCCAAGTTTTCCGCAGAGCCGTGGAAGATTTTCTACACGTGGGAGGGCGGGATGTCGTTCCATGGCGGGGCGATCGGTGTGGTGCTTGCGATTATCCTGTTCGCGCGGAACCGGAAGATCGACATGGTTGCCTTGGGCGATCTGGTAGCGGTTGCCGCACCGATCGGTCTCTTCTTCGGGCGGATCGCGAACTTCGTGAACGGCGAGCTGTGGGGAAAAGTCACCGACGTGCCGTGGGCGATGGTGTTTCCCGGTGCTGCAATTCGCGCGCCCGACGGGGTGACCATCCTCAGCAACCCGCCGCGCCACCCGAGCCAACTTTATGAGGCCGGACTCGAGGGCGCCTTATTGTTCGTGATTTTGGCTGTGATGGTCTACCGCTTCGATGCGTTCAAGCGGCCCGGTCTCTGCATCGCCGTTATGTGGGCGGGGTACGGCTTGTTCCGTTGGATCGTCGAGGTGTCCTTTCGCGAGAACGCGCACCAATCGTTGTTCGGGGGAGCGATCTCGATGGGGACGGTGCTGTCGCTCTTGATGTTCGCGTTTGCGACGTTCTTCTTCTGGTACGCGCTCTACCGCAAGGGGCCCGCGCTGCAGACGCCATGAGCGATGTTGCGCAGCATCTGAAAGACCTCATCCGCGCCGACGGACCGATTTCGGTTGCCGAGTTCATGCGTGTAGTGCTGACCGCGCGTGACGACAGCTATTACCGGCGGGCCGATCCGCTCGGGGTGCGGGGCGACTTCGTGACGGCGCCGGAGATATCGCAGATCTTCGGCGAGCTCATCGGTCTTTGGTGCGTCGATGTTTGGCAGAAGCTCGGCGAACCGAAGACGTTCACGTTGGTCGAGATGGGGCCGGGGCGCGGGACGCTGATGAAGGACGCGCTTCGCGCGGCGCGCGTTGTGCCCGCATTTTTGAATGCGGTTTCGGTCGCAATGGTTGAGGTCAGCGAAGTGCTGCGGCGGTTGCAGCAAGACGCGTTGCGCGAAGCGGCTGTGGCGACACACTGGCTCGACCGGTTTGAAGACTTGGATGTGCGTGGGCCGTTAATCGTCGTTGCGAACGAATTTTTTGACGCTTTGCCGATCCGGCAATGGGTGCGCGGCGCTTCCGGCTGGAGCGAGCGCTGTGTCGGTGTTTCCGGCGATGCGCTGACATTCGGGGCGAGTGGGACCATCGATGCGAGGTTCGTGGCCGAGGCCGTTCGTGGCGCGCGGGTTGGGTCTGTTGTCGAGACATCGCCGGCGCGGACGGCAATCGCGCGGATGATAGGCGAGGCGATTGTGCGCAACGGCGGCGCAGTGTTGACGATCGACTACGGGTTCGAGGGGCCTGCGGCCGGAGATACATTGCAAGCCATGAAGGCGCACGCCTATGCTGACGTCCTTGCGGAGCCAGGTCACGCGGATGTGACATCGCATGTGGACTTCGCGGCGCTGAGGGACGCGTTCGTCGATGGCGGTGCGACCGCGCTGCCTTTGACAACCCAAGGCGCGTTTTTGCACCGGTTGGGTGGCGAGGTGCGGGTTCAGGCGTTGAAGCGGTCGGCGTCGGCGGCGCACGCCGGCGATCTCGATGCTGCGTACGCCAGGTTGACCGGGGTGGACGCGATGGGCAGCTTGTTCAAAGTGCTGTGCGCTTATGCGCCGGCAGCGATCCATCCTGTAGGCTTTTCCGACGCATGAAACCGCTTCAATCGCCGGTGTTGATCGATGAAGGCGTTGCGCACGGATTCTTTGGCCGGCAGGGCGGGGTATCGGGTGGCATTTACGCGTCGCTGAACTGCGGATATGGGTCGGGCGACGACAGCGTCTCGGTCTGCGAAAACCGCACGCGCGTTGCGACGTGGTTGGGCACCGACGAAGTTCAGCTGATCACGCTTTATCAAATCCACAGCGCCGACGCGTTGCATGTGACGGCGCCGTGGCCTCGGACGGCACCGCCGAAAGCGGACGCAATGGCAACGACGTTGCGCGGTGTCGCGCTTGGCGTGCTGGCGGCTGACTGTGCGCCGATCTTGCTCGCCGATCACCGTGCCGGCGTGATCGGTTGCGCTCATTCGGGATGGAAGGGCGCCATCGGCGGCGTCGCCGAGTCCGTGCTGGCGCTGATGGAACGACTTGGCGCTTCGCGTTCGCGCATTCATGCGGCAGTGGGACCGTGCATCTCGCAGCGCTCGTACGAAGTGGGGTCAGAGTTCGAGGCGCGGTTTGTCGAAGAAGATGCGGGGAATTCGCGCTACTTCGTGCCGTCGCCGCGTGCGGGCCATTGGCAGTTCGATCTGCCGGGTTATGTAACGGCGCGTCTCAGAGCCACGGGCATTGGTGCCGTCGAGACGCTCAACATGTGCACCTACGAACACAATGACGGGTATTTCTCCTACAGGCGCACGACACATCGCGGCGAGACCGACTACGGCCGCAATGTTTCTGCCATCATGTTGAAGCTATGAAGCGTCTTGCCTCTCTCATCGCGTGTGCGGTTCTCGCGGCGTGCTCGTCGGTGACGGAGCCGCTGGGCATGGAGGATCCGTTCGCGATCCCGCAGCCGTTCAAAGGCAAAGAGCGCAACGACGACATGATCGCTCAGGCGATCCGTGTTCCGGCGCTCATCGTTGCGGTGCCGGGCGGGCTTGCGGAAGAGCGGGCCAAGGCGTTGCGGGATCGCGTTGTTGAATTGGCGCAAGCGAGCGACATCCCAGCGCTCAGTGAAGCTAGCGTGCGCGCGTGGTCGCTAAGCGGCGAGGCGGCGCGCATCGAGACGACCGCAAAACCCCTGGGAAAGGGCAAGAAGAAGCGGGACGAAGGCGGCCAAGGCGTCATTGCTTGGCGCCTTGCCGACCCCGAGGGCGTGCAACGCGCGAAGTTCTCCGTAACGTTCAAGACCGTGCAGGAGACGTTGGGCGAGGGTGACTTGGGCATTGTCGCGCAGGATACTGTGAATGCACTCGATGCCGCGTTGCTGCGTCCGGACACTCAGATTTCGCAGACGATCACGGCAGAAGTGAAGCCGATTGCCTGGGTCGGTGCCGTTAAAGGTGCGCCCGGTGACGGCAACCAAGCGCTGGCGCGGGCACTGTCGGGCATACTGCCGTTGAAGGGGGTCGCGCTTGGCGAGACGCGAGCGAAGGCGCAGTGGCAGATCGAGGGCACCATCAAGGTCGTGGCCGGACCGGCGGGCCAAGATGTCGTGACGCTGACGTGGCGGGTGCTCGATTCCAGTGGCAAGGAGGCGGGTAGCATCACGCAGGAGAACGCCGTTCCGCGCGGACGCCTCACGAAACCCTGGCGCGAGATCGCCGGGTTCGCCGCCGAAGCTGCGGCGGAAGGTATCGCACAGCTTATTCAACAGGTTACAGCCGCCACCCAGGGGTGAGATGCGTTGCAAGGGGGTAAGTGCGTTGCTACAAGCCGCGCGCGCACTCACGCTCGTTCGCTCAAGCCCTGTGGATTCCGCGACATGAAGCTTCTCGCCGGCAACAGCAACCATCCGCTTGCGAACCAGATCAGCGAATACCTGAAAGTTCCGCTGACGAAGGCGATCGTAAGGCGTTTCGCCGACATGGAAGTCTTCGTCGAGATTCAGGAGAACGTGCGCGGGCAGGACATGTTCGTTCTGCAGTCGACGTCGTTTCCGGCGAACGACCATTTGATGGAACTTCTGATTTGCATTGATGCACTGCGCCGCTCGTCGGCGAAGCGCATCACGGCGGTGGTGCCTTACTTCGGATATGCACGTCAGGACCGGAAGCCCGGGCCACGCACGCCGATTTCGGCGAAGCTCGTCGCCAATCTGATCACGATGGCCGGTGCGAGCCGCGTGCTGACGCTGGATCTGCACGCCGGGCAGATTCAGGGGTTCTTCGATATTCCAACGGACAATCTTTATGCCGCGCCGATCTTCGAGCACGATATCAAGAGCCGCTTTAACGGCGACGCGCTGATGGTCGTGTCGCCGGATATCGGCGGCGTGGTGCGCGCGCGTCTCTTGGCGCGGCGGATCAATGCGGACCTCGCGATCGTCGACAAGCGGCGTGAGCGGGCAGGGACGTCCGAGGTGATGAACATCATCGGCGACGTGTCGGGGCGCACCTGCATCTTGATCGACGACATCGTCGATTCAGCCGGTACGCTTTGCAACGCGGCCGAGGCGCTGATGAACAAAGGCGCGAAGGCGACTTATGCCTATGTGACGCACGGCGTGCTTTCCGGCGGGGCGGTGGCCCGGGTTAAGGGGTCGGCGCTCAAAGGGCTCGTGATCACGGATTCGATCGCCCCGACGGAAGCGGTCAAAGGCTGCCCCAATATCAAGGTGCTGCCGACAGCCGCGCTATTGGGCGAGGCGATCCAGCGAATTGCCGAGGAACGCTCGGTTTCGAGCTTGTTCGACTGAGGCATTTCGGCGGTTTGCCTTCCGTCCCGCCTTCGGCTACACCCCGCGCCTTCTTCCGATCAGCGGAATGAACAAGATAAGGGGCAGTTCCGCCCCTGAAAGGGTTCAGGAGCCATGACAGACTTAGCCACGATTTCAGCAAAAGCACGCACGGGCACCGGCACCGGCGACGCGCGCGCGGTGCGCCGCACCGGCGATATTCCGGGCGTCATTTATGGTGCAGGCATGGAGTCGCGGGCGATCACACTCGCCGTGCGCGACATCGCCAAGCACTTTCAGACCGGCCGTTTCACTTCGACTCTCTTCACGCTCGATATCGAGGGCGAGAAGATGCGCGTGATCCCGCGCGAAGTTCAGGTCGATCCGGTTTCGGAACGTCCGATCCACGCCGACTTCCAGCGCTTGGTCGCCGGTGCGCGCATCCGCCTCTTCATTCCGGTGCACTTCAACAACCACGGCGACTCGCCAGGCTTGAAGCGCGGCGGCGTGCTCAACATCGTGCGCCACGAGATCGAATTCTCCTGCCCGTCCGAGCGCATTCCGCAATTTATCGAAGCGGACCTCAAGGGCATGGATATCGGCGACAGCTTGCACATCTCGCACATCAAGGTGCCCGAAGGTCTGATACCGGTGATCCGCAACCGCGACTTTACGGTCGCCACTGTTGCAGCACCGTCGGCATTCGCGGAAGTGGAGACCAAGGCTGCGACGACCGCGGAAGGCGATGCGGCTGCAGGTGCGGCTCCGGCCGCTGGTGCGGCCCCGGCTGCTGGAGCTGCGGCGCCGGCTGCGGGTGGTGGCAAGGCGGCGGCTCCGGCTGCAGGCGGCAAAGCTGCCGCGGCCCCGGCTGCAGGTGCGAAGGCGGCACCGAAGGCTCCAGCCGCGAAGAAGTAAGCGCGATCGCTCAATTGCATTGCGGCGGCCGCCAAATCGAATTGGCGGCCGTTTGCACATGACGGCTTCAGGTGATGTTGCTCATCGTCGGTCTCGGCAATCCGGGCGAGACCTATCAGAACCACCGCCACAATATCGGATTCATGGCGGCGGACGCGATTGCTGAGGCGCATGGCTTTGCGGCTCAGCGCGCGCGCTTTCGCGGCCAAGTTCGCGAGGGCGCGTTGAAGGGCAAGACAGGTTCGGTGAAGGCGCTGATCTTGAAACCTTCGACGTACATGAACGAGAGCGGCACGGCGGTGCAGGACGCCGTCGCATTTCACAAGATCCCGATCGAGCAGGTTTGGGTGCTTTACGACGAACTCGATCTCGCGGCCGGCAAGGTGCGGGTGAAGCAGGGCGGCGGGAACGCCGGGCACAACGGCTTGCGCTCGATCTCGTCGCACGCGGGCAACGAGTATTGGCGCGTGCGCATCGGCATCGGGCATCCCGGTGAGAAAGAACGCGTGACGGGCCATGTGCTCGGCAACTTTACGAAGGCGGACCGCGCGTGGGTCGATCCGTTGCTCGACGCGGTCGCTCAAGCAGCGTCGTTCATTGCGGACGGCGACGGGCCGGGGTTCATGAACAAGGTGACGCTGCTCACGCAGCCGCAGCGCGAACCGAAACCGAAGCCGCCGGAAAAAACAAAGGACTGAGTATCATGGGTTTCAAGTGCGGCATTGTCGGATTGCCGAACGTGGGCAAGTCCACACTGTTCAATGCGCTGACGCAGACGGCGGCTGCGCAGGCCGCGAACTATCCGTTTTGCACGATCGAGCCGAATGTGGGTGAGGTTGCGGTGCCGGACCCGCGTCTCGATACGCTGGCGAAGATCGGCAAGTCGGCGCAGATCATTCCGACGCGGTTGACGTTTGTCGATATCGCGGGGCTGGTGCGCGGGGCGTCGAAGGGCG
>JANNEL010000012.1:0-4353 GCA_031378595.1 Alphaproteobacteria bacterium | reverse complement strand
AGACGACGCGCGATCTCGGTCCCCACGGTCCCGTCCTCGCGCGGCACCATGTCGAAGTCGAGCAGGTTGATACAGGCGAGATCCTGCTCGAACGCCTGCACACCGGACAGCCCGTTGCCCGTCATCCAGCTGAGGAGCAGGTGATTGACGCCTTCGTGCGCGACGACAAGCGCCGTGTGCCAACCCGGCTGCGCCAACAGACGTTCAAGCGCGGCGACACTGCGTGCCTACACGTCGGAAAACACATCGCCGGCCATCATGCGCGCGCCGGGCGAGGCGGCCTGATCGAATTCAAACGTCATGCGCGCGGCGAGTTCCTCGCGGGTCTTCGCGCGAAAGAGACCGCCGCCTTTGATCTCGACCAAACCGCGATCGACCTCAAGCGTCAGATGCGCCGTGTCCGTGTCCGCGTTCGCCGTCAGCACCAGTTCTGCCGTCTCGCGGGTGCGGGGCAACCCGGAACAAAGCGCACGGTCGAACCGCACATGCGAAAGCGCCAATCCGCTCGCGCGGGCCTGCTCGCGGCCCAACGGTGTGAGCGGCACGGAATCCGTGTGCCCGCTCTCGCGTACCTCGCGTCCGAAATAATCCACGTGGCCGTGCCGCATCAGATAGATGCGGCGCCGGCCGGTCGTGCCCGGCAATGCGGTCATCAGATCGCGCCCGACACCTTCAATGCAGCAACGTCGCCCGGACTGAATCCAAACGCGCCCAAGATCTGCTCATTGTGTTGCCCCGCGGTGGGCGGCGGCCCCTGCACTTCCACCTTCGTACGGCTGAAGCGCGGCGCGGGCCCAGGCTGTACGACGCCGTCGACTTCGACGAACGTACCGCGCGCTTTGTTGTGCGGATGGTTCGGCGCTTCGGCGAGCGACAGCACCGGCGCGTAACAAACGTCCGTGCCTTCCATGAGCGCGTCCCACTCGACGCGCGTCTTCGTCTTGATCACGTGCGCGATCTTCTCCTTCAGGCTCGGCCACTTCGCGCGGTCCATCTGGGATTGGAACTCGGGGTCGGTGAGCGACGCTTTCTCAAGCAGCAGCGCGTAGAATTGCGGCTCAATTGATCCGATCGAGATCCACTTGCGGTCCGACGTTTCGTACGTGTCATAGAAATGCGCGCCGCCGTCGAGAAGGTTCACGCCCTTCTCGTCTTGCCACATGCCCATCGCCTTGAAACCGTAGAACATCGACATCAGCGAGGCGGCGCCGTCCGTCATCGCGGCGTCGACGACTTGACCCTTGCCGGAGCCGCGCGCTTCGAACAGCGCGCACGCCATGCCGAACGCGAGATAGAGCGCACCGCCGCCGAAATCGCCGACGAGGTTGAGCGGCGGCACCGGGGTTTCACCTTTGCGTCCGATGCCGTGCAACGCGCCGGTGAGCGCGATGTAGTTGATGTCGTGGCCGGCGGCTTGGCTTAGCGGCCCGGTTTGCCCCCAGCCCGTCATGCGCCCGTAGACGAGCTTTGGGTTGCGCGCTAGCGCAGCGTCAGGACCGAGCCCCAGCTTCTCCATAACCCCTGGTCGAAACCCTTCGAGCAATGCGTCCGATTGGGCGATCAACTTCAGCGCGACTTCGACCGCCTCAGGTTTCTTCAGGTCCAGCGCCAAAGAGCGCCGTCCGCGGCTTGTTACGTCGAATTTGTTGGCGCCGCGGCCGCCCTTTCGGTCGATGCGTACAACTTCTGCGCCCATATCGCTGAGCAGCATGGTGCAAAACGGACCGGGACCGATGCCCGCGAACTCGATCACCTTCACGCCTTTGAGCGGACCCATGACATTGCCTCCGAGATTCACTAGGTAGTTGCGTATGACGAGGGTTTAGTTCATCGCGAACGGCCCCGCAAATCGAGTGCTGGGAGTATTGGGATGACGGTTCGCTCTGTTGCCGCCGCCGCTGCGTGCATCGGCGCGCTGTTGTTGGCGAGTGTCGTTTCGGCCGATGGCTTACCCGACGACGAGGACTTCAACCCGGTACCGTCGAAGCCCGGCGTGCCTGCGCCCGGCATGGTTCAACCACCGCCGATCAAACAAACGAAGCCTGCAACGACACCGGCGAAAGCACCCGCTCCCGCAATCGTGCCTGCGCCAACGCCCGCACCAAAACCAGCAACCACGCCGCCGCCAGCTGCTGCAGTGACACCGCCGCCATCACCTGCGCCGACCACAACAGCAGCCGTGCCAGCAACCACGCCGCCGCCGGCTGCATCGACACCGCCAACGCCGCCCGCCACCTCGACGCCACCGGCAACGTCTACCGCTGCAGTGCCAGCCGCGACACCCGCACCGAGCCCGTCGACTGCAACACCGCCCCCCACGTCAACGGCGGCAGCACCCGCTCCAACGCCTGTACCAACCGCTTCACTCGCGCGCCTTTACTCGGTCACATCGATCGACGTGAAAGTGCTCGATGCGCCGCAGCCGATGGCCGAAGTTACCGTCAAGGGCTTTGCGCCGACCGGCGGATGGACAAACGTCACGCTGCGCCCACTCGAAACGAAAGGCGGCGTTTTGGAACTTGAGCTTGTTGGGAAAGCGCCTCCGGGACCGGTGACGAAAGCGCTGACAAACGTCGCGGCTGCCGTTCAGATCAACCCGCTGCCGGCGGAGGTCAAAATGATCCGCATTGTCAGCCAGACGAACAAGGCGCTGAAAGTCATCCCTTAACCAAGCAACTGTCCGTCGTCGATCGTGAACAGCGATCCGGTGATGAACGACGCGTGGCGTGAGCAGAGCAACAACAGCGTGGCGTCTAGATCTTCCTCGCGGCCGATGCGCTTGCGCGGAAAACTCGCGATCTGCTTTTGTCCGCCCTCGCTCTTGAACCATTGATCGTTAAGCTCGGTTTCGATGAATCCGGGACAGATCGCGTTCACCGCGATGTGATGTTTTGCCCACTCCCGCGCGAGCCCTTTCGTCATCATCGCGACTGCCGCCTTCGACATGCTGTAGGCGACGAGACCGGGTAGCGCCTTGAATGCCCCGATCGAAGCAATGTTAACAATGCGGCCCTGGATCTTCTGCTCGAGCATGCGCGAACCCACCGCTTGCGCGACGAAAAACGCCCCCTTCACATTCGTGTTCATGATCGTGTCGTAGTCGCGCTCGGCCAATGCGGCCGCACTGGACTGCACATTCAATCCCGCATTGTTAACAAGAATTGAGATTGGCCCGGCCGCGTTCTCTGCCGCAGAAACGCAAGCCTGAATGCCTGCGACATTCGTGACATCGAGCGCGAGCGCGGTCGCGCGACCGCCCTTCGCCACGATCTTGTCGCGCAACGAATGCAATCGGTCGACGCGCCGCCCCGTGATGACGACGTGCGCACCAGCGTCGCTTAAAACGTCGGCGAAGCGCGCGCCAAATCCGCTGGTTGCACCCGTGATGAACGCGGTTTGTTCCTTAAGATCGAACGTCACTTGCATGTGTCATCGAACTTCTCAAAAAGGTTGCGGACAATTATCCTTAAACGACGGCCTGCAACTTTCCCAGTTACGAAAACTGCTTTTCTGTTGCGCCGTTCCATGCGTATCTTCGAGCCCATGCAAATCGACGTCATCTCAGACACCGTCTGTCCCTGGTGTTACATCGGCAAACGCCGCCTTGAGCGCGCGATGAGCCTTCGCCCTCAAATCGAATTCGACGTGCGCTGGCGCCCGTTCCAACTCGATCCCTCGACACCCGTCGAAGGCGTCGATCGCATCGCGTATATGGAGCGCAAGTTCGGCTCGTCGGAAAAGATCAAGCCGATCCACAACGCGCTACTGAAGGCGGGTGAGGATGAAGGCCTCGCGTTCGCGTTCGAAAAAATCACACGCACACCGAACACGCTGAACTCGCACCGCGTCATCCGCTGGTCGCATTCGCTGGGCCTGCAGGACAAGTTGGTGGAGCTTCTGTTCCACCGCTACTTCATCGACGGCGCCGACATCGGCCAGATCAAGGTGCTCGCCGCCATCGCCGATGAAATTGGGATGGACGGCGAGTTGGTCGAAGAATTGTTGAACTCCGATTCCGACC
The DNA here is from genome assembly GCA_031378595.1 of Alphaproteobacteria bacterium. GTDB lineage: Bacteria > Pseudomonadota > Alphaproteobacteria > Micropepsales > Micropepsaceae > SZUA-430. The sequence goes on along the minus strand of JANNEL010000012.1, from coordinate 332 downwards.
GTGAATCCGTCGAACGCGAAGACACCATGGCCCGCAAGATCGGGATCAACGGCGTGCCGACCTTCCTCATTGGCGGCAAGGTCCTGGTCAACGGCGCTCAAGACGCTGAATATCTGGTCCGCGTCATCGACAGCGTCGCGTCGGGAACCGAAAACGCGGCCGCAACCGGCTAAAGCCCGGCCCAGCGCGCGGTCCAATACGTGGCGCCCGCCGCCACGTATGCCATCACAAACAGATAGCCGAACATAAACGCTGTCCAGCGCCACGAGTTCATCTCGCGGCGCGCAACGGCCAGCGTCGCCATGCACTGCGGCGCAAACACATACCAAGCC
>JANNEL010000009.1:0-2719 GCA_031378595.1 Alphaproteobacteria bacterium | reverse complement strand
CTCTAACGATAGACATAGGGCGCAAATTGTGCGGTTGCGAGGGATGGGTTCGATGCCGGACGGCTATGACACGGCCGGAACGCGGAGCAGGGGCTGGGAAAACCCGATGTCGAGGCGCGAACGCAAGAAGCTGGAAACGCGTCGGCGCATCCTGGATGCCGCCCTGCGTTTAATGTCGGACAAGCCCTACGACCAGGTTAGAATTGAAGATATTTGCACCGAAGCCGACGTCGCAAACGCTACGTATTTCCTGAATTTCACGAACAAATCGGCACTCGCGCTGGCCTACAACGAAGACGTCGCGGCGAAGGTCGAAGAGAAGCTGTCGAGCGAAGGATTGAGCGCGTCAGAGCGTCTGAAAACGCTCCTAAAAATCTACCTGACGGAGTGGGGCGCCCACAGCCATCTGATGCGCCAGATCGTGCTGGAGCTGATCTCACAGCCGGCGTCCGGCGCCACGTTCAACGAGGTCTCGCCCGGCCTATTAACCGTGGTCGGGAACGTTGTTCGCGATGGTCAAAAATCAGGCGAGTTCAGCTCAAAAATTGAGCCTGAAACCGCTGCTTTAGCGCTGGTAGCCGCCTGGAATGCCATCGCCATCACCTGGGCCAAGACTGGCGACACGGAGCGTGCCGTCGACGCGCATTGGCAGACTTTGGACCTCTTTCTGAACGGCCTGCTGGCGCGCGACGGACTGTCGCGGTCGTAACTCCAGTCAGTTCAAGCCAAAGAATTATCAACATTTTTCGCGCAAATTGAACGATGACATAACTTCATCGATCATTTTTGTGCAACGCACCATTGAAGGCAACTCCATTTTCTTATATGCACCTGCGAAGAAGCTGGTTCGGGAAATAGCCCGGCCGGTCTGGTGTTAGCCCGTCGACGGCGTGATCATTTCTTCGGGCCTGAGAGTCAATTCGGCAACAGACCTAACGAACAAAACAAGGCAGGAAACATGGAACAGCTCTCACCGATGGATACCGCGTTTCTGTACCTAGAAACGCCGCGCACGCCGATGCATATCGGCTCGATCGCAATTTACGACCCTTCGACTGCGCCGAACTCGTTCGTGCGCTTCAAAGACATTCTCACGCATATCGAAGAGCGCTTGCACCTCGCGAAAAGCTTCCGCCGCAAGCTCGCGAACGTGCCGTTGAACCTCGACTATCCGTATTGGATCGACGATCCCGACTTCGACCTCGAATATCATGTGCGCCACATCGCGCTTCCCCAACCGGGCGACTGGCGCCAGCTCTGCATTCAGGCTGCGCGCCTTCACTCGCGCCCGATGGACCTGACGAAGCCGCTCTGGGAATTCACGGTCATCGAAGGCTTGAATAACGTTCCGGGCGTGCCGAAAGGCTCCTACGCGATCGTCTCGAAAATTCATCACGCCGCGATCGACGGGGTCTCCGGCGTCGACATCATGAACGCCGTGCACAGCCTCGACCCGTCTGGCGCGATCAGCGCACCCGACCGCGCGTGGATCCCTGAGCGTACGCCAACCTCGGTCGAGCTTCTCGCCCGCGCCCAGCTGAACACGCTGGCGACGCCGGTGCGCCTCGCGCGCATGGCCGGCGACGTAGCCCCGGGCTTGCTCAAATCCGCGATGGGTCTCATCCGCGGCAACTTCCGCACCTCGATCGGCCGCGTGCCGCGCACGCGCTTCAACGGCTCGGTCACGCAGAATCGCGTCATCGACGGCCGCGACTTCTCGCTGGCCGAGATCAAGGACATTCGTTTGCGTTGCCAAGGCGCGACAGTGAACGACGTCGTGGTCACGATCGTTGGTGGCGCGATGCGCCGTTACTTGAAGGGCAAGAGCGAACTGCCGTCGGAATCGATGGTCGCCATGGCGCCGATCTCTGTCCGCGCGAAAGACGAAAAGGGTGCGCTCGGCAACCAAGTTGCAGCGATGACGATCCCGATCGGAACCCACATCGCCGATCCGCTGGGCCGCCTGCAATACGTCCACGAAGAGGCCGATAACTCCAAGCTGCTGACGAACGCCGCCGGCGCACGCCAGATGACAGAGTACGCACGTCTGATGCCGTCGACGCTGTCGGGCCTCGCCGCGCGCCTCTATGTGCGCCTCGGCATGGCGAACCGCATTGCGCCGATGTTCAACACGGTGATCACGAACATTCCGGGCCCGCCGGTTCCGCTCTACATGAACGGCGCGCGTTTGGTGACGCAGTTCGGCTTGGGGCCGGTGTTCGAAGGCATGGGCATCATCCACCCGGTCTTCAGCTACTGCGGCCGCATCTCGGTGGCATTCACGTCCGATCGCTCGATCATGCCGGATCCGGAGAACTACGCGAACTGCCTGCAGGAATCGTTTGAGGAACTGAAGGCTGCCGCCATGAAGAGGCCGGTTGCCGCGCCGAAGGTCGAACCTGTTCCGGTCGCCATCGTTCCCGAAACGTCGGCACCGAAGAAGAAGGCGAAGTCGCGCAAGAAGAAGCCGAAGCTCACGATCGTTTCGGCTGCCGAGTAACGAACACCAACATGCCGCAAATCAAAGCCAACAACCTGACGATTGAGTTCGAGGACATCGGCCCGAAGGACGGGCCGGTGCTCCTGCTCGTCATGGGGCTTGCGGCGCAAATGTCGTTCTGGCCGGACGCGATGTTGAAGGGGCTGACCGACGAGGTCTTCCGCGTCATCCGCTTCGACAACCGCGACATCGGGCTGACGTCTAAGCTGCATGGCAAAC
>JANNEL010000707.1:0-2274 GCA_031378595.1 Alphaproteobacteria bacterium | reverse complement strand
CGAACTTCCGCCAAGGGTGGTGCCGAATGCACCGAGGCCCCGCTTCAAACCGGCGATGCCGCAGGCGGTTCCGTGAAACTTGAAGACCGGATCACCCTCGAAGGCGTTGCGAAAGCGGCGATGGCGCGAACGCGTCAACGGCTGACATACGCACTGGCGATCTTCGGTGTCGTGTTCGCGGTGCTGTTCGGGCGGCTTGTGGAAGTTACGATGTTCCGCGAGGGCGCGTCTCGCGCGACCGCACGCGTCACGAGCGATGCCTCGTATTACCGCGCCGACATTGTCGATCGGACGGGTGAAATCCTGGCGACGGATTTGCAGGCGGCTTCGCTTTATGCGGATGCGCGCGTGGTTTGGGATCCGGCGGAGACGGCTCAAGCACTGCAAGCGATCGTGCCGGGGCTCGATGCGAAGGCGCTGACAAAGAAGCTCTCCAGCCGTCAGGCGTTCGTGTGGATCAAACGCGATGTACCCCCTCGCCAGCAGGAAGCCGTGCGTCAGCTTGGTATTCCGGGATTGCACTTCCGGTCGGAGCCGCGGCGCGTCTATCCTAATGGACGGACGGCAGCGCACGCGCTTGGTTATGTGAACGTCGACAATCATGGGCTTGCGGGCGTCGAGCGCGGTGCCGAAGACCTGATCCTGGAAAAGCGCAATCGCGGCAGTGTGGTGGAGCTTTCGCTCGACCTTCGTGTGCAGCATGCGCTGGCCGACGAGCTTGCGGCTGCGATGGCAACGTTCCGCGCGAAGGCCGCGGCCGGCATTGTGATGAATGTCGACAACGGCGAGATCCTCGCATTGTCGTCGTTGCCCGATTTCGATCCGAACGAGCCCGGTCAGGCGACGAAGGACGGCTTGTTCAATCGTGTGACGTTGGGCGTGTACGAGATGGGCTCGACGTTCAAAACGTTCACGACAGCGATGGCGCTCGATTCGGCGAAGGTGACCCTGGTCTCGCAATTCGATGCGACGAACCCGATTACATCCGGGCGCTTTACGATCTCGGATATTCATCCCGAGAACCGGTTTTTGACCGTGCCCGAGATCTTCGTTCACTCGTCGAACATTGGCACAGCGAAGATGGCGCTTGTCGTCGGAACACCGATACAGCGCGCCTATCTCGCCAAGATGGGTTTGCTCACGCCGATTGCCAGCGAGATCAAGGAGACCGGCACGCCGATCGTACCGGCGCGGTGGGGGGACCTCGAGACGATGACCGTGGCGTACGGCCACGGTATTGCGGTGACGCCGTTGCATATCGCGGCCGCAAGCGCGGCCCTCGTCAACGGCGGACGCCTCGTGAGGCCGACGCTGCTTAAGCGCGATCCATCCGACGTCGTCCCCTACACACGGGTTGTTAGCGAGGGCACGAGCGCGCAGATGCGCGAGTTGTTGCGCATGGTTGTAACGCAGGGCACAGGCTCGTTGGCCGACGTGCCGGGTTATCCCGTCGCCGGAAAGACGGGAACAGCGGAGAAGGCGGGTACGGGCGGCTATGAGCACACGGCCCTCTTGAACTCGTTCATGGGCGTGTTTCCCGCGAAGAATCCGCGTTACCTGGTGCTTGTTTTGCTTGATGAGCCCCAGCCTACTGAGGCGACGAAGGGCTTTGCCACGGCGGGGTGGACGGCGGCACCAACGGCGGGCAAAGTGATCGCGCGCATTGCGCCGATGCTGAATGTGCCTGTGACCCCGGCCGATCCGAAACAAGGCATTCCCACCACCGTGGCATCGTATGAGGACTTCCATTGAGCCCATGCGACTTAGCGCCCTTGTTCCGAACATCTCAGGCGCCGATCCAGAGATCATTGGCGTAACCGCCGACAGCCGCGCGGTGAAGGCAGGCTATCTGTTTGCCGCCTTGCCCGGTGCGAACCTCGATGGCGCCGCGTTCGTCAAAGATGCGATTGCGAAGGGTGCGGTCGCCGTACTCGGCAACGTAGCGCTGGCAGAGACCGGATCGACGGTCGCGATCATCGACGTCAATCCACGCAAGCGGTTGGCCGAGATAGCGGCGCGCTTTTATGGCCGGCAACCGCAAACGATTGCTGCGGTGACGGGAACGAACGGGAAGACGTCGATTGCCTCGTTCGTACGCCAGATTTGGACGCGGCTCGGGCATCAAGCGGCGAGCTTCGGCACGGTTGGTGTCGTCTCACCCCATGGAACGAAACCGCTCGGGCACACGACGCCCGATCCGGTCGAGATCCACCGGTTGCTCGCGGAGCTTGTCGACGAGGGTGTCGATCATGTTGCGTTCGAAGCGTCGAGCCA
>JANNEL010000681.1:0-2873 GCA_031378595.1 Alphaproteobacteria bacterium | reverse complement strand
GGGAAGCCGCGGACGAACGTCGCTATTGCGCTGGGGGCGCCGTTGCGGGTTCGGCCGGCGTCGCCGCGCCGTCAGTAGGCGTTGAAGCCGCACCATCGGCAGGAGCTGCCGTACCCTCAGCCGGTGCTGTTGCCGCACCTTCGGCCGGCGCTGGGGCATTTGTCGCCGCAGCAGCAGGAATCGTGACGCCTTTTGCTTTCGCTGCTTCGCGCAGCTTCCCGTCGAGATCGGTCCAAAGCATTTCGCCGCTGCCGATGACCTTGCCGTTCACGAGGAACGTTGGCGTGCCGCCGACGCAATAGTCTTTGATAGCTTTTTCTTGAACGGCGAGAACGCGCCTCGCGTCGTCTTCTTTGGACAAGCAAGCCTCGAACTCGTCGCCCGACATGCCGGCGCGCCGTGCCATTTCCTTGATAGCCGCACGCGGATCTTGCGACCGGCCCCAGGTCATCAATTCGCTATACATCAACTCGACATAGGGGATGTAGGCGTCCTTGGGCAGGCAGCGTCCGACGACAGACGCGGTCAACGCAACACGGTCCAGCGGATACTCGCGGAACACGTACCGCACATAACCCTTGTCGACGTAGTTTGCTTTCAGCTGAGGTAGAATGTCGTTGCTGAACTGCGCGCAGTGCGGGCAGGTCATCGACGCATATTCGATGAACGTGATCGGTGCGTCAGCCTTGCCGAGCGTGTAGTCGGCGGCCGTCACCTCGAAGGTCTCGATAGCTTTGCATTCGCCGTTCGCGACCTGGGTGGGCGTGCTAGAACCCTTACCCAAGAACCAATAGCCCGCTCCGCCCACCAAAATAAGCGCGGCGACGCCCACGGCAATCAGCGTATTCCGGTCGAGAGATTTGATCTGTTCCAGCAACTTGTCGAAATTCACGCGAACCCCCGCGAAGCACCAAGCGTTAGCCGGGACTATAGGTCGGAGGCCGCCGCCATCTCAACGCTTGTAAACAAGTGGTTTACGGCTTTCGGAAAGGGCGTGGCGTCCGAGTCGCGCCAGTGCGGCCCGCAATTCCGGGTCTTCCACGGCGGCGAGCCGTGCGCTGAGCACCGATTCTTCCTCGGCCGAGAGGGGACGTTTTGCCGCGCGCTTCGCAACCGGCCTTGGAATGTCCCCGGCTACGACCTTGATTTTGCTGACCGCCGCCTTGCCGAAATATGTATTGATCTTGTCGATCAGCTTGGGCGCTTGGTGCTGCAATTCCAACGCCGCGCGGTCGTCCGCGACCAGCGTCAGTATCGACCCGTTGGCGCCGCCCTGCGACAAGCGGTGGGGAAAACAATGTTCGGAGAGTGTCTGTCCTGCAATTTCGGCCCACCGCGTCACGATCTCGACCTGCGCAAAACCGCGCGCACTCAAATGATGCTTGAGCAAGCCTGCAGCATCGTCGGCGAACCGCTTTGGTCCACGCCGTCCAGAGCGCTTGTTCGTTTCGCTGTTATCGCCGTTTGCTGACATGCCCGTCTCGAAATCCGCCAAACACCATAGCGCCCGCGAACTCCCACCGCAAAAGCGATCCGCGCTCGTGGCAAGGCTGCTCGATTGGTACGACCGTCACCGCCGCCGCTTGCCGTGGCGCGCTTTGCCGGGAGAAGCGGCCGATCCGTACCGCGTTTGGCTCTCCGAGATCATGCTGCAACAGACAACGGTCGCGGCTGTCGGGCCCTATTTCCACAAGTTCCTGAAGAAGTGGCCGACGATGAAGGCGATCGCGGCGGCGCCGGTCGAAGAGGTGATGTCCGCCTGGGCGGGCCTCGGCTACTACAGCCGCGCGCGCAATTTGCACGCTTGCGCGATCGAAGTGGCCCAGCAGCATGCAGGCAAACTTCCCGACACGGAAGAAGCGCTGCGCAAACTCCCGGGCATCGGTCCGTACACGGCGGCCGCAATCGCCGCGATCGCGTTCGACCGGCGCGCAGCTCCGGTCGACGGCAACATCGAACGCGTGCTCGCCCGCCTGTTCGCGATCAAAACACCGTTGCCGGCATCGAAGCCGGAACTACGCGCAATCGCCGAAACGCTTGCGCCGGCCAAGCGCTCCGGTGACTTCGCGCAAGCCATGATGGACCTCGGTGCCACGATTTGCACGCCAAAGGCGCCTGCTTGCAAAAACTGTCCTTGGGCTGACGATTGTCTGGCGAACGCGATGGACATCGCCGCCCAACTTCCGGCGCGCGACGCGAAACCCGATCGTCCGCTGAGGCGCGGCGCCGCCTTCGTCCTGATCTCGAAGAACGATGAGATCCTTCTCCGTCGGCGTCCACCGAAGGGTTTGCTCGGCGGCATGCACGAACCGCCGATGAGCCCCTGGGAAAAAGACTTCCCAACCATACCGCTTGAGCATGCGCCATTGAAAGCGAAGTTCCGCAAACTGCCGGGTCTGGTTCGCCACGGCTTCACGCATTTCGAACTCGAACTTCAGGTCTTCCGTGTCGACAACATCGACCGCGCGAAAGCAAACGGGGCAGGGGAGTGGGCGCCGATCACCGATCTCGCCCGCTTCGCCCTGCCCAGCGTCATGCGCAAAGTGATCGACCACGCCCTCGCAGACCGCGATGCGGGGCCTTTGTTCAACGCGCCGCCAGAAACGCCTCCAACTCGCGCTCGAACGCCTCGGGCTGGTCGATCTGGATGAAGTGATACGACCCGTCGATGCGCACAAGCTTCTTCGTGGGCATCGCCGCATAGGCTGCCTGATAGAGCCCATCTACAGCGGGCTGCGGAAAACCCATCGTCGCATCGAACGCATAGAGCACCAGCGTCGGTGTCTTGATCGCGGCAAGGCGCGGGCGCATGTCGGTCGTGAAGTCCTCATACATCGCTTGCGCGACCACAGCACGATCGGAGGTTTGCGACG
>JANNEL010000650.1:0-1564 GCA_031378595.1 Alphaproteobacteria bacterium | reverse complement strand
GAGCGCGGTCTTGTTGTCCTTCTCCGCCCGCATCCCCTTTTCCATTTCGACGAGGCCGTTGAAGGCGAGCCACTTCACGTAGTTCGTCTCTTCCTTGCGCCGCGCGAGCCAGCCCTTCACGCCCTTGTGCGGCCGCGCACGGTCGATCGCCTCAGTCACTTCGAAGATGACCGCATCGCAGCCCTGCCCAAACGCTGCGAGCAATATCTTCTGCCCCGGTTTCGCCTCTTCAAGCGCGTGCGCGAACATGACGAGCGCGTGCGCGGTGCCGCATTCGCCCACGCTGGCGGCAAGATTGTCGCGCACCTTCGCCGCATCGATCCCGCACTTCACCGCAAGCTGCTGATCGAGCTTCGCGAATTGGCACGGCAGAATGAAATGATCGATCGAAGCCGCCGCCACCCCGGCCTTCTCGAGCGCACCCTTCACCGCGCGCGGTACGATCTTCGAGTAGCCCTCGTCGCGGATCCAACGCTCTTCCCAATTGTAGTCGTACTCCTCCGACTCCCCTCGGAAGTGATCGACGAAATCGAGCGAGAGCGAGTGGCTGCCCAAGTACTTCGCCGCGATGCGATCCGTTCCAACCATCAGCGCCGCAGCACCGTCTCCAAACTGAAACTCCTGCACCGACCCGGCCCGCGTCTTCCGCCGGTCGGCCGACGCAACGAGCGCTGTCTTAGCGCCGCCCGACTTCACCTTCTCAAGCGCCGCGATCAACGCCGAGACGCCTGCGCGCTGCGAGCCCGTCACGTCGGCGGTGTGAATGTCTTCCGGCAGGCTCAACGCTGCCGCAACGATCCCCGCGTTCTGCCGGTCCGCAAACGGCATCGTCGTCGAGGCGAAATAGAGCGCCTCGACATGGCGGCGCCCAACAAACGGATCGCCGCCGGGCAGCGCGTCGCGCGCAGCTTCGACCGCCATCGTGACGGCGTCCTCGTCCCAGTTCGCCATCGTGCGCTCGCCCTTGCCCTGCCCCATGATTGAGGGGTTGAACCAGGCGTTCGCCGCCGCCATCGCTTTTCGCTGCAGCCTCAGGCGCGGCAGATAGGCTCCAAAGGCGGTGATCCCGGCATCGGTCATGGCAAAGCGTCCTTGAGCGTGAGGCTCAGGTTCGCCTAACAGATTTAGAGAGGGGGCTCAACGCCGCGAAGGTTAGCGGCGCACGACGATGCAGGTCGTGCCTTTGTCCCGTAGCGTCCGGCAAAGCCCGAGCGCGGCCTGCCTGTCGGGCAATGCCTCCGCGAACAGCCGGTAAACGACGCCGTCGGACGCCGGAACCGTTTCAACGACGTGACTGAGCCCGTTGAGCAATTCGCCGGCAACTTTCAGCGCCTTGGTCCATCCGGCTTCTGCCGTGTCGCGCGACTTGAACGAACCGAGCTGGATCGCGAACGCAACATCGCTGCCACCTTCGCCCGTTGCCGTCGCCGGAACCGACGATACTTCACGCTGCGGCGCAATCGTCACGATCCGCGGCTTGTTCCGTTGCGGCGCCGGTTGAACCGGAGCCGCGGTCGTGTTCGTCCGGAAGAAACGCGAGGCGGAGCAGGCGATGTACGAGGAT
>JANNEL010000619.1:0-1691 GCA_031378595.1 Alphaproteobacteria bacterium | reverse complement strand
GGCGCGCCTTTCAGCGTCCCGCGGCCGACCGCGTAGTTGATGATCGCGTCCGTCTGCTCGGGCTTGTAGCCGAGCACGCGCAACGCTTCCGGCACCGACTGGTTGATGATCTTGAAGTAGCCGCCGCCGGCCAACTTCTTGAACTTCACCAGCGCGAAGTCGGGTTCGATGCCGGTCGTGTCGCAATCCATAACGAGGCCGATCGTGCCGGTCGGCGCGATGACGGTCGTCTGGGCGTTGCGATAGCCGTAGAGCGCGCCTTGCGCCAACGCCTCGTCCCACGATCCGCGCGCGCGGTCGATCAGGCCTTCGTAGCCCGTCGCCGGCATCTCGATCGCGTTCAGCGGTACGGGCTTGATCGACAGCTTCTCGTATCCGTCGACCGCACCGTGCGCCGCGCGGCGATGATTGCGGATCACGCGCAGCATCTGGTCTGCGTTCTTGGCGTAGCCTTTGAACGCACCAAGCTCGCGCGCCATCGCAGCCGACGTCGCATAAGAAGCGCCCGTCATCAGTGCGGCAAGCGCACCGGCAACGGCGCGGCCCTGCTGCGAGTCGTAGGAAATGCCGGACGTCATCAGAAGACCGCCAATATTCGCGTAGCCGAGGCCAAGCGTGCGGTACTCGTAAGACAGCTGCGCGATTTCCTTCGACGGGAACTGCGCCATCATCACCGAGATTTCGAGCACGATCGTCCAGAGCCGGACCGCATGCTCATAAGCGGCGACGTCGAACACCTTGCGGCCGTCCGGACCGTCCTTGCGGAACGCCATCAGGTTCAGCGAGGCGAGGTTGCACGCCGTATCGTCGAGGAACATGTACTCCGAGCACGGGTTCGACGCGCGGATCTGACCGGAATTCGGGCAGGTGTGCCAATCGTTGATCGTCGTGTGGAATTGCAAGCCGGGATCCGCGCACTGCCACGCGGCTTCCGAGATCTTGCCCCAAAGGTCGCGCGCCTTCAGCGTCTTGTGCGTTTTGCCGTCGATGCGGCGCGCCAAATTCCAATCGGCGTCGTTCTCGACCGCGCGCAGGAAGTCGTCCGTCACGCGAACGGTGTTGTTCGAGTTCTGGCCGGAGACGGTGTAGTAGGCCTCGCCGTCCCAATCCGTATCGAGGACGGGGATGTCGATCGCCGTGTAGCCTTGGCGCGCGAACTGAACCGCACGCTGCACCGCGTTGTCCGGAATGTGCACCTTGCGGGCAGCTTTGATCTCGCGCTTCAAGGCAGGGTTTTGCAGCGGATCGAAGCAAGCATCGCCGTCCGCCGAGCAATTCACGCAAGCTTTGATGATCAGGTTGAGGTGCTTGTTGAGCAGCTTCGAACCGGCGACGAGTGATGCCACCTTTTGCTCTTCCAAGACCTTCCAGTCGATGAAGGCCTCGATATCGGGATGGTCCGCGTCGACGATGACCATCTTCGCCGCGCGCAATTCGCAGATCCCAGAGAACTACATCCAGCGCGCCATCCAGTTCGCGCGCCAGGGCTACCGCCACATCGAATTCCCCGACAGCGCGCAGGGCGTCCCCGGGACGGCTACCGGGGAAGGCATAAGCCGCCACCCCGCGCGCGAACTGGTTGGCCAGGCGCCATGCGAGCGTAGGGCGCGGCAGGAAACCGACACGTGTGAAGCCGGAATACTCGCCCACCTCGGTGAACATCGTCTTGTCGGCGGGACTGAGCATGGCGT
>JANNEL010000618.1:0-1785 GCA_031378595.1 Alphaproteobacteria bacterium | reverse complement strand
CATCGTTTCATCGTATGAATTATCTTTCTCTTCGCGCCTTCGCGGCTTCGCGTGAAATCCTTACTAGCAACCGTCACCTCGCGCCCCGCCAACTTTCGACGTAGCTACGATCCTCGATCGCCTCAGACTCCGGCGAAGCATCGAGCCCATCGCGAGCGTCGATCATCACCGCAACCTCGTCGGTTTCCTTCCGCTCCGACTTCGCGCCGGCCGCGAACGCTTTCGGATGCGGCCCGTGCGTGAAGCCCGCCGGATGAAACGTCACCATGCCGGGCTTGATGTTGTCGCGGCTGAAGAAATTGCCGGCATGATAGAAGATCACTTCGTCGAAATCGTCGTTGTTGTGGAAGAACGGCACCTTCAACGCGCCGGGATCGCTCTCGATTGGCCGCGGCACAAACGTGCAAACGACGAACCGGTCGGCCAGGAACGTCGTATGCACCGACGGCGGCAGGTGATAGCGGTGGCTCACGATAGGCCGAATGTCGCGCCAGTTCAGCTTCACCGGCACGACCGTACCCTTCCACCCTTGCGCATCCAGCGGATTGAACGGATAGACGATTGTCGAAATCTGCCCGCGCCGCTTGAGCGTGACCTTCCACTCGACGTCGCCTTGTTGTTTCAGGAAGCGATCATTGATCTTCGGCGTGTCCAAGACCGCCGGATCGAACTGCGCGTGTTCACCCAACATCCCGCGGTCCGGCAGCCGGTAGGCGTTGTTCACCGCCTCGATCAGGAGGATCGAACATTCGCTCGTGGGCTCGATCCGCCACATCGTTCCACGCGGCAGCACGATGTAGTCGCCATCGCGAAAACTCATGTGCCCGAAATCGCAGAAGAGGTCGCCTGAGCCAGCATGGACGAACAACAACTCGTCACCGTCGCTGTTACGTGCCAACTCCGGCATCGCGACACCAACATGCCAAACGCGCATTTTCACGTGCGCATTGCCGAGCAGCGGTTTTGCCGACCACGGCGACGGCCCGAAATCCGAAAACTTGTTCGTGTCGTAGGCCCGCGGTTTCAGCGGCCCGGTGAACGACGTCCACGCCGTCGGCATATGCTTGTGATACATGTGCGTCGCGGGTCCAAAGAAGCCTTCGCGGCCCAACTCGCGCTCATAGGTACCTTCCGGCAGATCGGCGTGCGCTTGTCGCGACGCGTTGCCTTCGATGCGTGGAAAGCTGATCCAGTTCTTGCTCATGTCTGCAGCACCCCGCGCCGGATCTGGTCGAGCTCGATGGATTCGAACAACGCCTGGAAGTTGCCCTCGCCGAACCCTTCATTGCCTTTGCGTTGGATGATCTCGAAGAAGATCGGCCCGATCGCGTTCTGCGTGAATATCTGCAGCAGCAACCCTTTGCCGTCATGTGGTGCGCCATCGATCAGGATTTGATTGCGCTTCAACCGCGCGACATCCTCACCGTGCCCCGGCAGCCGCTTGTCGATGCTTTCGAAATAGGTCGCAATCGTCGATTGGAACGCGACATGGCCTTTGCGCAGGCGCTCGACGGTCTCATAGATATTCTCAGACGACAGCGCGATGTGCTGGATGCCCTCGCCCTTGTACTCGTTCAGATACTCCGCGATCTGCGATTTGTCGTCAGAGCTTTCGTTGATCGGAATACGGATCTTGCCGCACGGGCTGGTCATCGCCCGGCTCTTGAGCCCTGTGAGCTTGCCTTCTATGTCGAAATATTTGACCTCGCGGAAATTGAAGAGCTTCTCGTAATAGCCGGACCAAATGTCCATGTTGCCGCGATACACGTTGTGCGTGACGTGATC
>JANNEL010000318.1:0-3960 GCA_031378595.1 Alphaproteobacteria bacterium | reverse complement strand
CGTTGCCGGAGGCTTCGAGGATGGCGCGGCCGGCGGTTCGTTCGACGGCTTTGCGCAGTTGGTCGGGCTTCATGTTGTCGAGCAGGATTGAATTCGCACCGAGTTCGAGCGCCTTGTCGAGCTGATCGAGACTGTCGACTTCGACTTCGACGTGAACCATGTGGCCTGCGTGGGCGCGAGCTGCCTTGATCGCATTTGCGATGCCGCCTGCAGCTACGATGTGGTTGTCCTTGATCAGGATGCCGTCATCGAGACCGAAGCGGTGATTTTGGCCGCCGCCACAGCGCACGGCGTATTTTTCGAACGCGCGCAGGCCTGGGGTGGTCTTACGGGTGCAGACGACGCGGGCCTTGGTGCCTTGGCAGAGCGTCACGAGCGTTGCCGTTGCCGTGGCGATGCCGGAGAGGCGGCCTAAGAAGTTTAATGCGACGCGTTCGCCGGTGAGGATCGGGCGCGCCGGACCATCGACAATCGCGACCACGTCGCCGCGGACAACGTCGGATCCGTCCGGTGCGCGGATCGCGACCTTGATCGCTGGGTCCATGAGGCGGAACGCCGTCAGTGCGAAGTCGAGGCCCGCGATGCGGCCGGGTTCGCGTGCGGCGATGATGCCGTGCGCGGTGGCGTGGACCGGAATTGTCGCTTGCGTGGTGAGGTCGCCGGCGCGGCCGAAGTCTTCAAGCAACGCAGCGCGGACCGCGGGTTCGATCAGCAAAGGCGACAACGGCTCGACGGCGACGACGGGCGGCTTCGTGGTCATCTGACGGCCTTGAGCTGGGCTGAGACTTTCGTTTCCTGCACCGCGAGGGCAACGGTGGCGCGGATTTCGGCCAGCGTCACAAAAGTGCGTTTGGCTTGGGCCGGATCGGCCGTTGGATAGTCGCTCCGGAAATGGCCGCCGCGGCTTTCGGTGCGGTTCAACGCGGCGCCTGCAATCAAGCTTGCTGTTGCCGCCATGTTGCGAAGGTCCGGATCGGCGGCGTTTGTCTTTTCCAGTTGCGCGATGATGCCAAGCGCGCTGATGAGGTCGGTCGCGTTGCGTTCGAGGCCGACGTTCAACGTCATCGTCATGCGCAGCTTCGTTACGGCGGGGCCGTTCGCGGGTGCGCCGGCCGCGGGTGGCGTTAGATGATCGGGCTCGGCTTGGTGGCGGTGCACGATGCGCTCCACGTCGGTCGCCGCGCGGGCACCGAAGACGATGGCTTCGAGCAACGAGTTCGAGGCGAGGCGGTTTGCGCCGTGGGCGCCCGTCGACGCACACTCGCCGATGGCCCAAAGGCCTTCGAGGCTCGTGCGCGCGTGCTCGTCCACTGCGATGCCGCCCATGTGATAGTGCGCGGCAGGGGCGACCGGGATCGGCTGCACGCGCGGGTCGATGCCGGCCGACATGCAGTACTCGAACACGGTCGGGAACGCTTCGGGGAAGCGTGCGCCGATTGCATCGCGGGTGTCGAGGAAGGCTTTGCGCCCCGCCTTGATCTCGCGGAAAATTCCGCGGGCGACGACGTCGCGCGGTGCGAGTTCGGCATCCTTGTGGGCGGCGACCATGAAGCGTTCGCCGCGGTCGTTCAGCAGGATTGCGCCTTCGCCGCGCAATGCTTCCGTGGCAAGCGGTGCCGGGTCGCGGCCGATCGCGATCGCGGTCGGGTGGAACTGAACGAACTCCGGGTCGGCGATAATTGCGCCAGCGCGGGCGGCCATGCCGACGCCTTGGCCTCGCGCTTGCGGCGGGTTCGTGGTGACTTCGTAGAGGCCCCCGACGCCGCCCAGAGCGAAGATTGTCGCGTCGGCGCGGATCAGCACCGGCGACGACTTGTCCGCGACCGGGTGCGCGTAGACGCCGACGACGCGGGGGCCTTCGCTAAAGCTTCGGCCCCCTAGGAGTTCAACATTACCCCGCCGAAGCCTTGGCGTAGGCGGGCCGCCTTGGGTTGCGAGGTCGAAGGCAACCAAACCTTCGACGACGCGGATGCGGGGCTCGTTCTTCACCGCCTTGATCAGCGAGGCCATGATCGCGGCACCTGCGCGGTCGCCGGCGACACGGACGATGCGGTTCATCCCGTGCGCGGCTTCGCGGCCGAGAACGAAGTTGCCCTTCGCGTCGCGGTCGAACGGCACGCCGAGGCGGGCGAGGTCTTCGATGCGCGGTGCGGCTGCGGTTGCGATGAGGCGCGCAATCTTCGGGTCGACGATACCGGCGCCCGCGATCTCAGTGTCGCGAGCGTGGAGTTCGGCGTTGTCGTCGAGGCCAAGCGCGGCAGCGATACCGCCTTGTGCCCAGGTCGACGATGCGCCGGAGCCTAACGACGCGGCGGCGAGCACGGTCACCGGGCCTTTGATCTTGAGGGCGGTGAACAGGCCTGCGAGACCTGCGCCGACGATCAGGACACCGCCGGAGTCGATAACGTTATCGGTGCGGCGTGTCATGACTTAGTGCACCGCTGATTTGGGTTTGCCGACGGCGAGCATTTTTTCGACGGCGGCGCGGGCGCGTGCAGCGACAGCGGGGTCGACTTTGACCTCGTACTGCATCGTCTGGAGCGAGCGCAGAATCTTGGCCAGCGTGATGCGCTTCATGTGGGGGCAGAGGTTGCACGGGCGCAAGAACTCGACGTCGCGGTGTTGCGCCGAGATGTTGTCGGCCATCGAGCATTCGGTCAGCAGCACGACGCGCGCGGGGCGCTTCTCGATCACGTACTGTGTCATGGCAGAGGTGGAGCCGGCGAAATCGCATTCGGCGACGACATCGGCGGGGCACTCCGGGTGGGCCAGGACGATCGCGCCGGGATGGTCGGCTTTGAAGCGGCGGATGTCGTCGGCGGTGAAGCGCTCATGCACTTCGCAGCGGCCGTGCCAGGCAATGATTTTGATCTTCGTTTGGTTCGCGACGTTTTGCGCGAGAAACTTGTCCGGGATGAAGATCACCGTGTCGACGCCGCGTTCCTTCGCGATCGATTCGACCACGGCGACCGCGTTCGAGGACGTGCAGGTGATGTCGCTTTCGGCTTTCACGTCGGCCGACGTGTTCACGTAGGTGACGACCGGCAGGTTCGGATATTTTTGTTTCAGCAAGCGCACGTCGGCGCCGGTGATGGAGGCGGCGAGCGAGCAGCCTGCTTCGAGATCGGGGATTAAGACGATTTTGTCGGGCGATAAGATCTTCGACGTCTCGGCCATGAAGTGGACGCCGGCTTGGACGATGATTTTCGCATCGGTTTTTGCCGCTTCACGGGCGAGCTGCAGGCTGTCGCCAACGAAATCGGCGACACAGTGGAAGATTTCCGGTGTCTGATAGTTGTGCGCGAGGATGACGGCGCCGAGCTCTTTCTTCAGCCGGTTGATCTCGGCGATCAGCGGCGCGAAGTGCGGCCACTCGATCTCCGGCACGACGTTCGACACCTTCGCGTAGAGTTCGCGCGTCGCAGCCGCGACCTCCGGCGTGTAAGCCAGTTTCGGTTCAGAAGCCCCCGACATGCTCGCCATCCTTATGCTCACATTGAGCATATATATGGTATCAAAAACGGCGGCGCCAAGGGCCGCCAATGGGGAAATGCTAGAATTGAGCATAACACCGAGTCAAGCGTGCGTTTGGAAACAGGCTCGCGCGCAACCGCGGTCACACGACTTGGCGCGGCGCTTTGCCATAGAAAAGCTCGTGTCGGCTGGGACGCTCGTTTACGTCCCGTTACTCAACATCGTTCTTGTGCTCGCTGTTACCAGCAAACTTTCCATGACCACATATCTGCAGACCGGTGTGCGTTGGGCGGTGCTCGTTGGGCTCGCCGGGGCGATCGGCGTTGTCGTGGGCGCGTTGGGTTCGTCGCTGCACTGGTCGTTCGATCTGCTGGCGCAGTTCTTGTTGCCTGCTTTCGTGGTCGCGCTTCTGATCGTGCCGGTCGCGGCGCTCGCGCGCTGGCCCGCTGTCGCGGGTGTGGCCGCGGTGACTGCCGTCGCGGCCTA
>JANNEL010000588.1:0-1545 GCA_031378595.1 Alphaproteobacteria bacterium | reverse complement strand
GGTACGCGAGCGGTTTACGAGCCGCGTGATGCTGGATCCGGCGGCTAAGCTGATCACCATCGAGTACATCGAGGGGCCGTTCGAGCATCTGATGAACAGGTGGGAGTTCCGCGCGCTGGAGAGCGGCTGCGAAGTGAACTTCGACATCGATTTCCGCTTCAAGAGCCGCGCGCTTGAGGCGCTACTCTCCGGCGTCTTCACGCGGGCGGTCGAGAAGATGACGCGCTCGTTCATTGCGCGCGCCGACGAGCTCTACGGCTCAGGCAAGCTGGCGACGTAACAGGTTCAGCGCGACCTCGACGCTTGCCATGCGCACTTCGGCGCGGCCGATGTCGCCAAAGCGGTGGGCCTCCGAAATCGTCTCGCGCCCCTCGCGTGCGGCTGCGAAGTGGACGAGGCCTACGGGCTTGTCCGCTGTGCCGCCACCGGGGCCTGCTATGCCGGTGATCGCGACCGAAATATTGGCGTTCGAATAGTCGAGCGCGCCTTCGGCCATCTCACGCGCGGTCGGTTCACTGACGGCGCCGTGTTCGGCGATCGTGTCCGGTAACACGTCCAGGTCTTCGATTTTTGCCTCGTTCGTGTAGGTCACGAACCCGCGTTCGAACACATCCGACGAGCCAGCGATTGCGGTCAGCGCGCCCGCTACGAGGCCACCGGTGCAGCTTTCAGCGGTCGCCAGCATCAGGCCTTTCGCGCGCGCTTCGGCGAGGACGGTTTCGGCGAGTGTTAGAATTCCCGGTGGCCACATGGGCGTGTCTTTCAGTTCAGGAAGCCCATCAGGCGCAGTGCCACCAGCGGCAGCAGCGAATAGGCGCCGGCGATGAGGTCGTCGAGCATGACGCCTGCGCCGCCTTCGAGTTCGCTGTCGGCCCAGCTGGCGGGCCAGGGTTTGAAGGTGTCGAACAGGCGGAAGATGAAGTAGGCGCCGATGAGGCCCATCGCAGTCATGGGAACGACGGTCATCGCGAGCCATTGGGCTGCGACTTCGTCGATGACGATTTCCGGTGGGTCGTCGCGGCCGGTGGCTTTCACATAGCGGTCGGCGGCGATCCAGCCGACGGCGGAGACGATGGCGGCGGCAATGAGCAGTGCGACCCAGCCGCCCGTGATGCCCAGCAGGTAACCGAACGGGAGCGCGACGAGCGAGCCCCAGCTGCCGGGTGCGAGCGGCAGCAGGCCGACGCCGCCCACGGTCGCGATGGCCGTCATCGGTTCGGTGAGGCTGCGGCCTGGCGGCAGGCTTGCGATCTTCATCTCGGTCATCATGGCAGGCGCACCGTTGCAATCGCTTGGGCGGCGATACCTTCGCCGCGGCCAGTGAAGCCCAGACCTTCGGTGGTTGTTGCTTTGACGCTGACGCGTTTGGCGTCGAGCGCCAGGAGTTCGGCGATGCGGGCGACCATGGCTTCGCGGTGCGGGGCGACCTTCGGTCGTTCGCAGATCAGCGTCACGTCGACGTGCTCGATGCGGCCGCCGCGGTCGGCGATCAGTTTGGCTGCGTGCGTGAGGAAAATGTGGGACGCCGCGCCGCGCCAGCGTTCG
>JANNEL010000573.1:0-8369 GCA_031378595.1 Alphaproteobacteria bacterium | reverse complement strand
GTGAAGTTGGAAGTATTCGAGCAAGAACTTGAAGTAAAACGCGTGTCTAAACGCTGCTATGATAAACATTGCGTAAAGGAAAACACGAAGATTGCAGTAAACCTCCGTCGGCGCGTTTCAAAATGAAACACCGCCAGCGCGAATCGCGCGCGTCAGCGCATAGGACGGTTCACGCATCCTTAATGGCTTTGCGCGACCCTCGGGGCCTGAGAAACCTGAAACCCAAGTGGGAGTATCTTCATGTCTGCATTTCGTGCCGCACTCTTGGCCGCCGCCGCCGCATTTGTCTCCGGCACCGCGCTCGCCGACGGTGTTGAAGCGAAGCTGCCGGGCTACATGCGCGTCGACTACGAACAAAGCACGGTCGTTCATTTGGACAAGCCCGTCAAAACGGTGCTCGTTGGCAACCCGCTGATCGCCGACGCCATGCTCGTCAACGAGAAAACGATTTACGTGCTCGGCCGCATGTTCGGCAACACCAACGTCATTGCGATCGACGAAACCGGCGCCGAAATCATGAACACGCGCGTCACCGTTGGCACCCCCAACATGGCGCAGGTTACGATCTATCGGGGCACCCAAGGCCAGCGCAACCTCGCTTGCTCGCCGCATTGCGAACGCACAGTCACGCAGGGCGACTCGGAGATGGACGGCATCTACCAGCACGCCGACAAGAAGGTCGACGTCAGCCAGAAGTCGGCGGCTCTGTCCAACGGCAAATAAGGACGTCCGCGGCATCCCATTTCGCCGCTCAGGTTCATATAAAAAGGCCCGCTGTATCCAGCGGGCCTTTTCTTTTGGGTTGCTCGAACCCGGCATGTTAACGGCTGAGGCGCAGGTTCGACAGGTCGTTGGCGATCGCCTGAAACACGCTCTGCAGCTGCGACGAACTCGGCGACAGGTAACACAGCTTGTCACGGTTGCTGTTGCACTTGGGCACTGAGTTGTCGCGCGCTTCGTCGGCGCTCGCGCAGCCTTCCATCAAGTTCTGTGCGCGAGACGAGTTCTCCATCAGCAAGATCGTATAGACGCGGATGCCGGCGTTCTTGACGTTCGTGCACACGGTCGATGTACGTGTGTCCTGGTTCGTCTCCGAAGTGGGCCCGTTCGTCGTACCCAACTGGTTGCGGATCAGGAAGTTGTACGCCGTGTAGGACCCTTTGTGGTACATGTTGCTGTCGTAAGGCGTGGTGTTCAGACCGTCGGTCATCAACACCATTGCCTTCAGCCAGTCGTCGTCGCCGTACTGAGATCCCTGCGTGTACGGCTCCGTCGGCGAGAGCACGCGCCAACCCCAACCGGCGCCGATCGCGACGTGCGTGTTGCCGCTCGCGATCATCGCGGTAATCGCTTGCTGCAAGGCGACTTTGTTGTTCGTCAGCGGCGTAATCTTTGCAATGTTGCAGTCCTGCTGCGGATTTGGCGACTGCTGGTTCGTATATTTCGCGGAATTCATCAAGCGTTGCTCGGCTGTCGGATTGCCGTTCAGCCCGTCGCTGACATAGTTGTTGTAGTAGCTCGCGTTGTTGTCCGGACCGTCCGGCTCGAAATAGGGATTCCACCGCGAATTGACGTTGCCCGCAGTTGGCGCCGTGTCGTCCATATCAAGGTTCCCTGGTCGCGCCTCGACGCAGCCCTGCCATGTCTGGTTCCTCATCGCGTTCATGATGGAGAATGCGTACTGGTTGTTGTTGAAGTTCAAGCGCGCGGTGCTGGAAAGACCGCTTGTGTCCATCCAGCCGCCATTCAGCGCCGCAGTGGTGTCGAGACGCACGGTTTGCGAGAACGGCACCACCGCCATTCTCACGACGGCGGAAGTCGTTTGATTACCGAAAAGCGTGTCGATCAGCGTATTCGACGCGCTCTTGAGCGCGGTAAGCTTGCCGCTCGACGCCATGGAGCCCGTATTGTCGAGCACCAGCGCAAGTTCCACACCTTTCGATTCGCGCGTAACCTGCACGTTCACGCCGACGTCGAGATAGTTGACCCCGAACAGGCGCATGAACGCCGTATCGACGCGCGCCGTACCGGCGACCGTAACCTGGCTGTTGTTGACGCCGCCCGTTGTCACGGTCAGCGACGTCACCGTCCCGAGTTCGGGGTCTGGATAGTTCGCGTAAAAGAACTGCTGCGCCTTTGCTGACATCTGCGCTTGCGTCATGCCGAGCGTGCCACCAACGGCAAGACCGGCGGCATCCAGCGCCTCGCCGAGCCGCATACGGACAACCAATGCTTGCGTCATATCGATGCCCGCGCCCACGGCGGCAACCATCGGGACTAAGCAAAGCGCGTACATCATCGCCACGTTGCCAGCGGCCGAATTGCGAAACCGCTTTGCGAACGAGCGACCTTTTTCAGTACGTGAGCGCATCATAGCTTCAGCTCCACCTTTGACCCACAACGAACCGACCCTTTACGGGCTTTCTAGGGCTTCAAAGACGGAACTTGCGACCGCACGACTTAACAAGGCGTAAAAAACAGAAGCACTCGCTCGACATAGGAAAGAAAGCGTAAATGAACTCTAAGAAAATTCTCCAGTAATATTTACCCGCTGTTGCACCTGATCCGCGGAACAACTTTCAAGCACTTCAGGGCGATGATAAAGACGTAAATGAAAGCGTGTAGACCGCTGGGATGCCGTTGCGCGTCTTTGCGGGAAGGTACGAAGGAGCCACCCATGGTATTGCTGCCGCGAACGATGCTGCTGCTAAGCCGTCTGAAGAAATCGAAGAAAGGCTCGGCTGCCCTTGAATTCGCTCTTGTGGCACCGCCGTTCTTTCTTCTGCTCTTTGCGACGTTCGATATCGCCTTGATGTTCTTCGCCGCCACGACGCTCGAGAACGGTATCATCGCCGCAGCTCGCCTTATTCGCACGGGTCAGGTGCAGGCGATGAACATGACCCAGCAACAATTCCGCACGATGATCTGCGGTGACATCAACATGTTGCTTGCCTGCGACTCCCGTCTTGGAATCGACGTTCGCACGTACAACGGCTTCGGCAACGTGCAGTGGAACGCCGCGTTGGACCAAAACGGAAATTTAGTCGCCAACATGCAATTCCAGCCGGGCGGCCCTGAAGACGTCGTCGTCGTCCGCGCGTTTTACGTCTGGCCGGTGCTGACGCCGGGCGCCGGCAGTGCATTTTCGAACATGGCCGGCGGCAACCGCCTTCTGGAAGCGTCGATCGCGTTCCGGAACGAGCCGTTCTAAGGGTGACATCATGATGCAAGGCTTTATCAAGAAGTTCCGCAAAGGGAAGAGCGGCATGGCCGCGGTCGAGTTTGCGTTCATCGTTCCGATCATGGTGGCCATGTTTTTCGGCGTCGCCGAGCTTGGCGACTACATCTTGGCGGCACGCAAAGTAGCCAACATTTCGTCGACGGCAGCCGACCTGACGTCACAGACGCCCTCGGTCACCAACAGCGAGATGGACGACATCATGAACGCGCTGAACGTGATCATGCGTCCGCTGGATCCATCGACGTCGACGATCCGCATCTCGTCGATCGTCGCCAACAACAACGGTCAGCTGACCGTTCGCTGGAGCGATGCGCGCCGCATCTCGGCCTATAGCGCGGGCACTGCGGCACCGTCATGGGTTCCAACAAGCGTCGTGCCGCCGAACCAGAGCGTCATCGTGGCGGAGGTAACCGTCCGGTACCAAACGCTGTTCGGCATGTATCTGAGATCGGGCATGACGATCAGCGACAACTTCTTCTTGCGGCCGCGCCGCTCCGTCGAAGTGGCGCGAATTCCTTAGAGCTCCACTTACGCACTCTTTACCTTGTGCGCTTAGCGTGTCGTCGAACGAACTTCGGCGGCACGTGCCGCGTGGGCACAAGCGAAAGCAAGAAACTTGAAACAAGTCACCGCACAATCGAAGAAACAAAAGAAGCTGGCGCCGAATTTCACGAAGGCGCTGCGCCAGGAAGCCGTGGAACTTGAGACGTTGCATAAAGGCCTGGTGCGCCACATCGGCGCGTGGCGAACGGCGCACGACGTCACGGTCGCCCATATCGCAGCCCACATGGCGCGCACCGATGCTATTCTAGAACGCTTTGAGCGCAACCGTTCGCTCAAGGGCTAGTAGCCCTCCCCTCCCCCGTCGCTATTCCTTAGAATCCCTCACGAATCACCGGCACGAAAAAGCGCAAAGATCGGCGCTTTCTCGGGGGAAACCGTGCGGACGTTGACGTCATTCAGCCGCGCCATAGGCGTGGCAGCTATTGTGGCCGCCGCTGCCCTCACCATGGGCGGCGCGTACTTTGTTGGCTACGTCAGCGAGCTTCAGCGTTCGCTCAACGACCCGGCGGAGACGCGCAGCGCAGCCGCGCAACAGGCGGCCGCAATCGAACAAGCTCTGGGCTACGCAGGTTTTCTTAAGACCTATCGCAACTATCGGTTGACCGGCGATGCGACGGCGCGCCTCCAGCTGACGCGCTACGCGATCGATGCGGAACGCGCGTTGACGGAACTTAAGAGTCTGTATGCCGACAGCCCGCGCGCCGCAGACATGCTGCGCGAAGTCGAGAACGTCGGCGAAGCCTTCGCGCATGTCGCCCAAACCGCGCCGGAAACCCAATCGGCGGCCCTGCGCGGCACGGCGGCGATGAACGATCTCGCATCCCTGCCGCAACCGCCGCAGCTTGAGGCGTCGTATCTCGCACTGCGCACTGCCCTCGATCGCCTGGCCGTGGCGGATCAGGACCGCCAACTCGGCGGCGTAGCCTCGGCCTTGAACTGGAGCCAAGGCCTCCTCATTGCAGCGCTCTTCGTGCTGGTGATTGGTTTGCTGATTGTGGCCGGCCTGTTGCAGTTGGGAATCATTCAGCCGTTAAAGAGTTTGGAACGCAGCCTCGCATCCGTCGGCGATGGCGCGGTGACACAAAAGGTCTGGGGCACCGACCGCGCGGATGAATTCGGCGCCATCGCTCGCGCCGGCGAAAAGCTCCGCCACAGCCTGACCGAAACCACCGCTCTGAAAGCCCTGGCCGACAAAGGCCAACTCCACATCTCTTTGGATGGCGGGTCGTCGTTGCTGCTGCAGCGCCTCGCCGACGAGGTGACAGACACGACGAGCGCGCTAAAGGCCGCAGCCGCCGATTTCGCGAAGCTGCAAGAGGGCAATCGCCGCCAATTCGACACGGCCCTGGAAAACCTGACGGCCTCGACCGCGGGCACGAACCAAGCAGCAAACGCGCTCCGCCAAAGTGCGACGGCCTCGCTTGAGGAAGTGCGCAAGGGCAACGCCGACCTCAAGACATCGGCTGACGAGCGCCTGCAACAGCTGGACCGCCTGGCTGCGCGTTATGCAAAGAGCAACGACGATATCGGTGCGATGGCGTCGGAAATCCGCGACCACACGACGCTGGTGACTGAGAACCTGAGTGCGACCGCACTATCGCTCAAGCAAACCGTCGAGAGCGTCAGCCAGTCTTACGCGCAGATCGCGGCCGGCGCCGACACGACGAACGAAAAGGTCCGCACGCTGGCTGCGCGCCTCAGCGAAACGATCGGCCTTACCGACGAACGCTTAAGCCGCAAGCTGGCCGCTCTCGACACGCTGGAACAAACCGTCAGCGCCAACATGGCGAGCCTTCGCGCAAAGGCCGAAGAAGCGTCGGCCGCCATGAACACGATGGCCGAGCGGCAGAACACGCGCGAAGACAACGACCTCAAGGCGGCCATCGCGAAACTCGATCAAATCGCCGAACGTCTGGCCAATCCAGCGGCCGAGCCCGCAAACGCAGCCCAAGACCTTCACGCGCTGGCAAACGGTCTGCAAGGCCAACTGGAAACCGTGCGCGGCGAAATCCGCGACTTGGCGATCCTCATGACCGAGGAGCGCCTACTCTCAACCTCCGCCGCAAGCCCGCTGATGGGAAGCGACGCCGCCACTCTGTCCCCAACGCCGCAACGCTCGCTGGCCGACGTGCCCGGCGAAGAGATCATGGCGCGCCTGAAAGACCTGGCGGCGGAGATGAATGCAGCGCAGGAGCACACCGATCACACCGCGTCACTCAAATCCGCGCTCGGCAAGTTCGCAGCCGACGTTAAGGACTTGGCCGCGAGTGCCGATCGCGCGGCACGCCTGAAGGCGATGGGCCGCGCACTCGACCAACACGCCGAAGACATCGAAGCACACATGCCGGCCGTCGAACCGTCGACCGCGCTGCGCACGGAACTCGCGGCCATCACCGGCGAACTGCGCGCTATCGCGGCAAGCGCGCAAGCAAACGGCACGAAAGACGGCCCACGTCTGCGCGAATCCGCGATCGAGGTCGGCGCCCGTGCGGAATCGCTGTTCTCCTATCTGAACCAAACGCACCCGGATCAGGGCGACGAGCAAGCAGACGACGCGTTCGATCCGGCACCCGACACGACGAACGACATCGCCGCCTTGGCGCAACTAATCGATCGCATGGAAGCGCGGGCATCTTCGCTGGCAGCCCAAGAAGCCGATCTCAACACGAACGGCGCCATCCACGTGGTGTTCGAGTCGATCGGCCGCCTGAACAACATCGCAACCGCACTCGCCCGTGCCGGCCACGCCGAGCGCCAGCGCCACGCGACGCACTAAGTCACTTCGGCAGAATCGCGAACGGATCTTCGCCGGGCAGACCCAAGTCGTTGCCTTTCGCGCGGGCGCCGTTGGCCTGCCACTCTGACCCCGGTTTGATCCAGCGCTTCTTCCGGCCCGCCTCTTCAAGAGACATCGTCGTTGAATCGTTGCCCAGCATCACCCCGGAATCGCCCTGCCGGTTCAACGGATCGCGCACGCCCAGATCCACGCCGAAATTGAATTCAGGACAGTCCCGGTGCACCGCATCGCTGAGCGATAGGTCGCGATTGCAGAGGTACTTCCAAACCGCGAGCGCCGGATCGCCGAAGTGCTGCCGCCGCTCCGGCGTGACGCCCAAGGGCTCCCGCGGCCGAAACCGCGGTACCATCACGACCACATCCGAAGGCTCGGCCGTGTCGACCTCGGGCGGCGGTGGGGGTGGTGCGGCCACGGCCACGATGTGCGGCTCGACGACCTCGCGCTCCGGCAGCTCGAACGAGATGGAGAGCGCCAAACCCACCAAAGCCAAGACGTGAACCGCCAACGCCCCCAAAAGGGCCAAGGCCAACCGGCTGGTTTGATCGACGCGCACCCCAAACCATCCGCGAAATCGCGAGGCGCGGCAAGGAACAGGCGGGGGCGTGGATGCTGGGTTCATCCACGCCCGTAACCCATCAGCAATGGGGGTTGCTGGGTGGCCGCCTCTTTGCCGGAGAGCCGGTAAAATGGGGGACGACTCGGCCGGCGGGGGACTCGAACCGGCCTCTGGGGAAGGCCGGGTTACTAACAAGTCGAAGCTTAGGGCCCACCCCTTAACAAAATCCTAAACCGAGCGCGGGTCGCTAAGCTCCCGTAAAACGTGCACGACCCGTTTCGGATTCGCCGATCCGGTGAGCCTAACTGCGCACACGGATAAGCCCCTCCTGCGCGACCGAGGCCACCAGCTTCCCATCCGCTGTAAATAAGCTCCCGCGATTGAACCCGCGCCCACCGGCACCGCTCGGACTGTCCTGCGCGTAGAGCAGCCACTCATCCACGCGAAACGGATGGTGGAACCACATCGCATGGTCGAGGCTCGCCGACTGCAGCCGGCCTGAGAACCAGCTGATTCCGTGCGGCATCAAGCACGTGTCGAGTAGCGTCATATCTGACGCGTATGCCAGCACGCACTGGTGCATGGCAAGATCGCTCGGCATATCGCCGCGAACCTTCATCCAAACGTGCTGGTACGGCGGCGTCTTCTTCGGATTGATCAGATCGTCGTCGTCTTCGACCGGCCGGAGCTCGATCGGATTGACCCGTGTCACGTGCTCGCGCACCGCCTCAGGCAGCTGATGCGCGAGACGCCGGCGCCGTTCCTCTTCGCTCTCAAGCCCGTCCGGCCCTTTGACCTTCGGCATATCGAACTGATGCTCGAGCCCCTTCTCCGGTACCTGAAACGAGGCCGAGAGATTGAAAATCTGCTCGCCGTGCTGCACCGCCACCACGCGCCGTGTCGTAAAGCTCTTCCCGTCCCGTGCACGGTCGACCTCGTACAGGATCGGCACCTTCGGATCGCCCGGCCTGATAAAATATGCGTGAAGGGAATGACACACCCGCTCCTCGACCGTGCGGTAGGCTGCGACCAGCGCTTGGCCCAAAACCTGGCCGCCGAACACGCGCTGAGAGCGATCTTTAGGGCTCACACCCCGGAAAATATTCACTTCGATCGCCTCAAGGTTGAGGAGATCGAGGACTTCTTTGATCGTGCCGCCGTTCATTTGCCTCAAATAGTCCCCATATGGGCGTTGGGCCGATTTGTTAGGG
>JANNEL010000570.1:0-5200 GCA_031378595.1 Alphaproteobacteria bacterium | reverse complement strand
ACAGCGCCTCCGTTGCCGGCTGCGCCTGCGATCCCCCAAAAATCTGCCGAAACAAGCGGCTGAACGACGTGATCATGATTCGAAAGATAACTGATTCGTTTACGCCGAACGGGGGTCTGTTCAACGTAAGCGAGCGGCGTGCGCTATTTGCAACGACGCGACGGTTCGTATGGACGCGTTAACGCGCTCACCAGAACTTCCACCACGGTTTCTTCGCCGCGCGCCCGACCATGCCTTCCATACGTGCCGTTGCGCTGGCGTATGTCGCGAGCACGTCGTCGAAAGCGTTAACGTCGATGATGCGGTCGAGTTGGGGGTCGAACACCTCATAACCGGTTTCGCGGCAAACGATTTCGATCGCGGCCCACGCCTGGTCGAGCACGCGGCGCGCGGCATCGCCTTTGTGCCAGTAGGGAATGGAGAGCGCGGCGCCGTCGTCGTAGAGCTGGATCTGGATGCCGCTCTGCGTGTTGTTCAGTTCGAGATCACGGAAGCGCTCATAGGCTTCGTCGATGCGCATCTTGTGGAGCTTTGCGACCTGATCGAAGTCAGGCTTGAAGAGTTCGAGGCGCTTGTCGTGCGCGAGAAGCGCCTCGGCCACCTTGCGCTTCTTCGCTTCCGTCTTTGGATCGCGTCGTCCCCGTGCGCGGTCTTCATCGACTTCGACGATGTCATGCACATCGACGCCGGGGCGCGGGGTGAAGAAGTGGAGGTCGTAGCTCATGGGTGGGATGTTGCCCGATTTTGGCGCCGCAACGATTGAACCACGAACAGCACGAAAAACACAAAACACTCAGCCTTACTTTGCAGGTCGCTGCTGTGGCGCCGAAAATGTTTCCCGCAAAGCCGCAAAGAAGAAAGAAAAATCCGCTCACAATAAAACAACGCAACAATGACGTGCCCCCTTCGGCGCGTAGCGCCTTTGGAGCGGCTGTCACTGCGCCTACGGCGCAAGGTGGGCCTCTCAATGTGTCATTGTGTGAGGCCCTCTTCTTCTTTGCGGCTTAGCGGCTTTGCGGGAAACAATTCGGGCGTTGCCACAGGCCGCCGCTTACGAAGTGAGACTGAGCGCTTTGTGTATTTTGTGCTGTTTGTGGTTCAATTTTTGTTGGTGATGTAGCGCGCGACGAGTGCTGGGTCTTGCATTGGGATGAAGTGGGTGAGGTCTTTCAGGTAGGTGTCGCTGGCGTTTTGGAAAACCGTCGCGAGTTGCGGCCAGGTGGGTGACGCGGAGAAGTCGAGTTGGTTGCGTGGGCCGACTTCGCGTTCCTTCGCGCGCAGGATCGTGACCGGTGCCGTCACCTTGCGCACGGCTTCGTAGATGTCGGTGCCGGCTGAGCCCATGTAGATCGAAGCCTCCACTGCCGGCGGACAGGCGAGTTCGAAACCGCCGTTGGCTGCGGGCATGAGGCCATAGCGGCAGTAGTCTTCGAGTACTTTCGGCGCCCAAAGCGAATACGGGTTACGGTTCTTGAACGCGTCGAGCATCTCCTGCCAGTTCGCCCACGCGTTGCGGCGGCGGGCAACGGGGTGTTCGGTGCCCGGCGGCCAGAATGGCGCACCCTTGTACATCTCCGGCGCCATGATCACCGGGTCGATCAGCAGCAGCCGCTTGAACGCGCGTGGGTTCGCGGCCGCGATCTGGACCAGGATGTGACCGCCCATCGAGTGTCCGGCGCCGATCGTGCTGCTCAACTGCAGATTTTCAACGAGTTCGGCGATATCGCGTGCGGGTTCGGCCCAGTTGGAGATCGGGCCGGTCTTTTCGCTGCGGCCGTGACCGCGCAAATCGACGGCGATAACGTTGAAGCCTGGCGGCAGCGCGCGCACGATTTCGTCCCAACATCTGCCGTGAAAGCCGGTTGCGTGTATCAGGAACACGACGGGGTCCCCTCGCCTGCCCCATTCGGCAGTGCCGATGCGGCAGGTGGAGGCTTCGAAGATTCGTTCGATCGGGGCTTCGTTCATTTGTTTCAGGGACACATTAAAATCGTGTTAGAATTGGCGGAAAATCTGCGAAATCGGGGGAATCGCTTTTGGGGGTACAGGCATGAATTCCTCACGTGTACCGGGCAGTCCATGCACGTAAAGTATCCACAAGCAATTGCCGGTTGAAAACCACCACCTGACCGCGCAGAAGCTCAAGAAAATTCATCGTGGATATGCTTGTTGGCCCTTTGCTGTGTCCCATGCGTGACATAGGGAAGGAGCTTCACGGTTTACATTTGCCGTGCATCCCCGGGCGCGCCCCCAAGGCGGAATACCGTCAACCGCGCTCACAGGCCCCTCGCGACTAAGGTAGATGGTGAGTTATGAAGATTAGATCGCTGCTCCTCGGAGCCGCTGCGACGCTCTTGGCTGTTTCGGCCGCGAACGCGCAAGAAAGAAACGGCTGGTACATCGGCCTAGAAGGCGGCTGGAGCATGATCGAGGATACGAACGCCGTCGGCGTGTTCGATCCCGATGCTCCGGGCCTAAACATCGTGAACACAGGCGATGTACTCTTCTCTGACGGTTGGGCCGCGATCGCAACCGTCGGTCATCACTTCGGCAGCCACTGGCGTTGGGAAGTCGAAGTCGGCTACCGCGCCAACGACTTCGACGTGACGACCGGCGAAGTGAACGAGTGGTCGGGCATGTTGAACGTGCTCTATGACATTCCGCTGACCCAATCGATTGCACTGTCCCTCGGCGCCGGCGCCGGTGGCGACAACATGGAAATCGAGGGTGGCGAGGGCTTTCAGGATCGCCAGTGGAACTTCGCCTATCAAGGTATCGCGGGACTGACGTTTGCGGTCTCCGACCGGATCGATCTCTTTGCGAACTACCGGTATTTCCGCGTCAACGAGCCGGACTTCGAGAGCCGGGTGACCACACCCAACGGTCTGGCGACACTCGCCTTCGACGACGTCGTGAAGCACACGGCGACGATCGGCCTGCGCTACAATTTCGGTGCTAAGGCCGAGCCGCTGCCACCGCCGCCGCCACCTCCCCCGCCGCCGCCGCCACCGGCTGCGCCGAAAGAGTTCATCGTGTTCTTCGGTCACAACAAGTCGAACCTCACGCCTGAGGCAATGGATGTGATCCGGCAGGCTGCGTCGGCCGCCAAGGAATACGGCAGCGCGACCGTCACCGTTATCGGTCACGCCGATAAGTCGGGCTCGCCCGCCTACAACGAGAAGCTCTCGCTGCGCCGTGCAGAGGCTGTGAAGGGTTCGCTCGTCGGCGAAGGCATCGAGGCCGGTAAGATCACCACATCGGGCCGCGGCGAAAGCGATCCGATGGTACCGACCGAAGACGGCGTACGCGAACCGCAGAACAGGCGCGTACACATCAATCTCTAATCATCCGACTTAGGGGATGACGTTTGCGAAGGGCGGAGGCCAAACCTCCGCCCCCCGCATCTTCCGGGGGGAAGATTTAGTTCCAACGGCAAGCTATCGCCGACGTGCATTCGAATTCTGGCCCCTTAAGAGACCCCACGAAAAGGAAATGGTGAGCGTTATGTCCACGAGATCGCTGCTTCTCGGCGCCGTCGCGTCGTTGGTATTCGTATCCGCAGCAAGTGCCTATGAACGGAACGGCTGGTATGTCGGCCTGGAAGGCGGCGGAAGTTGGGTGGACGACTTGGACGGCATCCGGAGTTTCGACGTTAATCCGCCCGGAGGGGGCGTAGTCCCCGCACCGGTGTCGTTTCCGTTCGAAACGGGCTGGGCCGCGCTTGGAACGATCGGCTACGGCTTCCGCACCAACAATTTCCGCGTCGAGCTCGAAGGCGGCTATCGCGACAACGACAGCGATCCGAGCGGTTTCGGATCGTTGACCGAGTGGTCGGCCATGCTCAACGTGCTCTACGACATCTCGTTGACCGACCGGCTTGGCCTGTCGCTTGGCGCTGGCGCGGGCGGCGATCACTTCAATCTAGAGGTGGTCGGCAATTCGTTCGACGAGGGTGACTGGCAGTTCGCCTATCAAGGAATCGCCGGCTTGAACTACATGCTTACGGATCGGCTCGATCTGTTCGCCAACTACCGGTACTTCCGCGTCAACTCACCCGACCTCACCGGACCGGGAAACGTTCTCATTCCCGTTGGCACGATCAACTTCGAATTCGACGATGCCGTGAAGCATACGGCGACGATCGGGTTGCGCTATCACTTCGGGCAGCCGGAGCCGGCACCGATGGTTTCGCCGCCGCCCCCACCGCCGCCACCGATGGAGCCCGCCGCTCCGCCGCGCGAGTTCATCGTCTTCTTCGGCCACAACAAGTCGAACCTGACGGCAGAAGCGCAAGAAGTGATCCGTCAAGCCGCCGCTGCCGCCAAGCAGTTCGGCTCGGCTACGCTGACCGTCATCGGCCACGCCGACCGTTCCGGATCGCCGAAGTACAATCAGGGTCTGTCGCAGCGCCGTGCGAATACGGTGAAAGGTGCGCTGGTCACGGAGGGTATCCCGGGCGGTTCGATCTCGACGTCCGGCAAGGGCGAGAGCGAGCCTTTGGTGCCGACGGCCGACGGCGTGCGCGAGCCGCAAAACCGGCGCGTGCACATCAATCTGTAACGTCCCAGATCGCAGGGGATAGTACCGAAGGGCGGAGGCGTTACCTCCGCCCTTTTTCTTTTTGGGTGTTTCTTGTGGCGGCAGTTGCTGCTTGGAGTCAGCTTTCACCACCAAGACACCAAGGGGCACCAAGGCTCACCAAGAAGAAAATGCCGCACACGATGACACGAAGAACACGATGGGGAGCTTGCCTCGGCGCGAAGCGCCAGTGAAGCATCGGGCTGCGCGCGACGCGCGCGAACATCATCAATCGCCATCGTTATCGTCGTTTCATCGCGTGAAACACTCTTCTTCTCGGTGAGCCTTGGTGCCCCTTGGTGTCTTGGTGGTGAAAGCTGACCTCAGCGCCGCCTCACGCCTTCGGCGGCAGGCCGTAGTTGGTGGGCTCGCGGCCATCGGCAACGATGCGCTGTGTCAGGCGGGCGATGTAAGCCTGGTCGGCTGTGTCGTCGTGCCGAAGCCCAGCGCCGACAGCCTGTTCCACCAGATGCTGCTCGAAGACGGCGTCGACGCGGTAAGGGCCGCAATGATGAAAAGCGCCGTCACCGATTTCGGCGAAGACTCATGGCACAACGACACAGCCGACCAGGCTTACATCGCCCGCCTGACACAGCGCATCGTTGCCGACGGCCGCGAGCCC
>JANNEL010000558.1:0-6932 GCA_031378595.1 Alphaproteobacteria bacterium | reverse complement strand
CGAAGCGTTGCGCGCGATCAGACAGGCACTTGACCGGTGAGCGTGCGCGTACCCGAGAGGAGAGGCTGATGTCCTGGCAGCTTCGCTTCGGGGCGAAGACGCTGATCGTGGTGTGGACGCTCGTGTGCGTGCTCGCCTACCTGCTGGTCGAGATTTTGGGCGAGGCGTTCGTCGGCCAAGCGGGCGCGATACTGGGTTCGCCCGTAGGCTGGCTGCTCCGCTTCCTGAACGATATCGGCATGGTGCTGCTGGTTGTGTTGTGGCTCGCCGTCGCATGGACGATTTGGACGGCGGGGAAGTTGCTCGGCACGCAGCGGTAGCGTTTACTCTGCCGCCATTCCAGCGAATTGAAGCCTTGCGAGGCGGGCGTAGAGGCCGCCGCCGGCGACGAGGTCTTTGTGGGTGCCTTGGGCGACGATGCGGCCCTCTTCCAGGACCACGATGCGATCGGCGCGTTGAACCGTTGCAAGACGGTGCGCAATTACGATCGTCGTCTTTTTCTTCATCAGGTTTTCGAGCGCGATCTGCACCAGGCGTTCGCTTTCGGCGTCGAGCGCGCTGGTCGCTTCGTCGAGCAGCAGGATCGGTGCGTCGCGCAGGATGGCGCGCGCGATGGCCACGCGCTGGCGCTGACCGCCGGAGAGCGTGACGCCGCGTTCACCGAGATAGGTGTGATAGCCGTGCGGCAGCTTGTCGATGAACTCGGAGGCTTGGGCTGCTTCAACCGCGGCGCGGATTTCGGCTTCGCTCGCGTCGGGGCGGCCATAGCGCACGTTTTCAAAGGCGGTGTCGCCGAAGATCACGGTTTCTTGCGGCACGAGCGCGAGGCGGGCGCGAACGTCTTGCGGTGATGCCAATTTGACGTCGATACCATCGACCAGAACGCGGCCGGTTTGCGGATCGAAGAAGCGTTGCAGCAGTTGGAAGACCGTCGTCTTGCCGGCGCCGGAGGGGCCAACGAGTGCGATCGTCTCGCCGGGATTGATCTCGAGCGAGAAGTCTTTGAGCGCGGAGATGCCGGGGCGCATCGGATATTCGAACGTCACATGCTCGAAGCGCACCGCGCCGCGTGCGGGCGGTAGCTTGACGGGGTTTGCAGGCGCTTCGATTTGCGGCTTTGTCGAAAGCAGTTCCATCAGCCGCTCGGCGGCGCCGGAGGCTTGCAGGACTTCGGTCCACACTTCCGAGAGTGCGCCGACGCCGGAGGCGACCAAGATGGCCTGAAAGATGAACTGCGTCAGTTGTCCGGCCGTCATCGTGCCGGAGATCACGTCGTGGGCGCCGATCCACAGCACGCCGACGATGCTGGAGAAGATCAACACGATCACAAGCGCGGTCATGAAGGCGCGGGCACGGACTCGCTTCACCGCCGTCTCGAACGAATCTTCGACCGTCGAGCCGAAGCGGTTGCGATCTACGGGTTCGTGCGTGAACGCCTGCACCGTCTGCACGGCGTTCAGCGTTTCGGCGGCGTAGGCGCTGGTGTCGGCGACGCGATCCTGGCTGCGGCGCGAAAGGCCCCGCACCACGCGACCCATGAAGATCAGCGGTACGATGACAAGAGGCACCGTGATCAAGACGAGGCCGGTGAGTTTCGGGCTCGTGATGAACAGCATGCCAAGGCCGCCGACAATCATCAGCAGATTGCGCAGCGCGATGGAAACGCTGGAGCCTATCGCGGTTTGAATGAGTGTCGTGTCTGTCGTGAGGCGCGAAAGCACTTCGCCGGTGCGCGTCACTTCGAAGAACGCTGGGCTTAGCCCCAGGATATGATTGTAGAGCGCCTTGCGGATGTCGGCGATGACGCGCTCGCCCACCCAGGTCACGAAATAGAAGCGGATCGCGGTCGCGAAACCCAAAACTGCCGCGACGCCGAACAGGTACAAGAACGATTGGTTGATCGCGTCGGCGTTCTCTTTCGAGAAGCCGTGGTCGATCATGTGTCCGGCCGCGGGCGAGAGCGCGAGGGTCGCGCCCGTCGAAAGCAGGAGGAAGGCAAAGGCAGCCGCGATCTGAGCCTTGTAGGGCGCCATGAAGGGCAAGAGGCGGCGTAACACCCGTACATCGCGGCCACGGCTGCGACTATGCGCCTCGCGCTGCACGGCGGCGGCGAACTCGGCGCCTCTGTTGTCGGTCAAACGTCCAAGCTTTCTGGTGATTTCCGGGTTGGCTCTATATGGCACCGGCCCCACAGGGTCACCAGGGGCAGCGCCGCAGTTTTCCGCGGTCTTGCGCCGCAGAGGGGTTTTCGTTATATCCGCGCGCTCTTTTCCGCGCTTTTCGTTTACCCAAGGCTTCGACAGATGAAGAAAGACGGCCATCCGAACTATCACTACATCACCGTTCTTCTGAACGACGGGTCGAAGTATCTCTCGCGCTCGACGTGGGGCGCTGAGGGCGACGTGATGACGCTCGACATCGATCCGACGACGCACCCGGCCTGGACCGGCGGCGGACAGCAACTCCTCGACCGCGCGGGCCGCGTGTCGAAGTTCAACAAGAAGTTCGAAGGCATCGGCGTCGCGACGAAGAAGTAATTCTTCGGTCGGCGGTTCAGCCTAAGTCACGACATTCAGAAGGCTCACGAAGGTGGGCCATTTTCGCGTCGCCTTCGCGGGCGTCGACAAGCTGATATGATCGTGCACGCCTGGAGGCGGTCATGGACCAGCGCTACGTCGTTTCTGGACCGATCGTCGAGGTCGGGATCGAGAACAATACACCTGTCGGGTACAAGCTAATGCTGGCGCGACTGGCTTCGCTCGCGAGCGCAGACCCTTCATTTGAATTTTCTCCCGATCCAGCAGTTACAGTGTTGAAAGCGCAGAGCGAGAATCAGCTTGATGCCATCGTTCGAGATCTGCGTGCGCAAGCACTCGAGATAACGATCGGCGCTCCGCAGGTCTCGTATCGCGAATGCATCGTGCGGCTGGTCGAGGTCGATTACACTCACAAACGTCAAACCGGCGGCACAGGCGAGTTCGCCCGCGTCTGGTTGCGCCTTGAACCGGGGGACCCAAACGCCGACGCTACTTTTGTGAGCAATGCCGGCGACACGGTGCCGCGGGAGTTTCTGCCGGGCGTTATCGAAGCGCTGGCCGCGTTCAAGCAGAGTGGTTTGCTCGCCGGGTATCCATTGATCGGATTCAAGGCAACGCTGCTCGACGGTGCGTACCACGAAGTCGATTCAAGCCTCGCGGCGTTTAAAACAGCTACCCGAAGCGCGCTACAAGTTATCAATGAGAGAGGCGCGATCGCCCTGCTTGAACCGGTGATGGCGCTTAACGTGACTATCTCAAATGAATTCCACGACGCCGTCGTCCGCGATCTTAGCGCCCGCGCGGGGCAGGTCGATGCAGGCAATTTTGAAATCAACGCGCTCGTGCCGCTCGCCGGTGTCCTCGGCTACCGTGGTCGCCTTGCGCAAGTGACTGAGGGGAAAGGCACCTTCGTGATGCGATACAGCCATCACGCCATCGCTTCACACCCCGATGGTCCTGATCGATTTGGACCAGCGGCGGCCGTTCGACTGCGGGCTTAGAGTGAAAGCCGCCGGAAAAAATTTAGGGCGGCCACTGGGACCGCCCTTTTTGTCTTCGCTTTTCGCGAATGACACCCCGTAACTTTTATTCCGCTGCGCCGAAGGCGGCTTGCAGGCGGTTGAATTGGTGGTGGACGCTGGGCGCGGCCGGAACCACTTCCTTGCCGTAGAGAAGCTGGTCGAGGCGCTCAACGCGCTCGTACAGGTTCATGCTGCGCTCCAAGAGATCGAGCAGCTTTGCCGGCAGGAGGTCGGCGTTTTCGGCGCGGCGGCCACGGCAAATTTCGCGTGCGCCGAGGCGGTATTTGTCCTTGCCCGCTTCGTCGGTCGTCATCTCGCCTTCCGAGACGGCGCGTTGCACGAGCAGCCACGAGGCCACCTGCATCAGGCGCGTCGTCAAGCGCATGCTTTCGCCCGCATAGGCCAAGGCCGCCTTTGACGGCAGCAATTTCGATTCAGCCCGGCCCTTGCCGTCCAGATACGACGCGGCCTCTTCGACCATCGCCATGCCTTCTTCGAACGTGCGCTTGAAGAGTTCAGAGCCGGCGAACGACAGTGCGTTCGCGACCTGCGGATCCGCCGCATTGGGTCTGTAGGCCATCGCTTCCCCTTTAATCCAACTCTTCATGCGGTCCTTCCCAGAATGACGGTTCAGCCATGGAGAAGCTTGAAACCATCGACCGCATGTCCCCAACCGAATCGAAGAGCATGAGGGCGGCACAGTTCAAGCTTAAGATATCGTTGCTTGCATTCTTCGAGCCAAGCTTGGCACGAAAAGCACAGTCGGTCACGCGAAAGAGAGTTAACACCCATGTCGCGCTACGTGCAGCGCGTTGCTGGAATAGATGGTTGCCGGAGCGGATGGTTAGTCGTCGAAGCGGACCAGAATCTGAGCAGTGCCAATTTCCGAATTGCTCCGAATTGGAACGCGATAGCGAGCGATGCTCAGGTCATCGCTGTAGACATGCCGATCGGACTTTCGAGAAACGGCGTGCGGCAATGTGAGGTTGCGGCGCGAAAAGTCATTTCTCCACATGGTTCTCGCGTGTTTAAGACCCTGCCGCGCGGCGCGCTGAAATTCCCGCAAAACGACTGGCAAATCGCGAATCAGTGGTCGAAGGAAAACGGCTTCGGCGGGCTCTCAAAACAGATATGGGCGATCAGGCCGAAGATCATCGAAATCGACCGCGCGATTTCGCCAGTCATGCAGGCCCGTATTTATGAGGCGCATCCAGAGTTGGCTTTCGCGCGGCTGAACAAATGGACGCCGCTTGATTCGAAGCATTCGGCGGAGGGCCTCGCGGTCCGCAAGCGCCTATTGCAGCGCGCAGGCTTCACGAATTTGGACGATTGGTTGCAGCGTTTGCGCGGGACTGGCGCAAAAGCGGATGACCTGTTGGACGCCTGCGTCTTGGTTTTGACCGCCAGAAACGTGTTGCAAAAGACGGCAAAGTTTGCAGCACAGGATGTCGAGCGTGATTCGCGCGGTTTGAGAATGGCAATCGCGTACTGATGTCAGGTCTTCTTGAACAGCGCGTCGGCAGTCGAGCGTTGGGATTCTTTGCCCTTGATCGCCTCTTTCATGCGGGCGATTTCGGCCTCGAACTCGGCGATGCGGTTCGTGAGGTCCTCAATCGACATCAGCGAGAACTCGACGGGCGGCGGTTTTTTCGGTTTCGGATCGAGATCGTCCCAGGCCATTGGCCAATCCCCTTTGCGTTGGGCTAATAATTCCCAACCCGCTCAAGGCCCGCAAGAAGGAAAGTTCCCCGTGCCCACGCTTCCCGAAACGATGACCGCCGTTCTGCCTGGAGAAGTTTCGGGGGCGCGCGTCGCCCACATCACGAAGATTCCCGTGCCGGTTCCGGTGCCGGGGTCCGGCGAGGTGTTGATCAAGGTCGCTGCGGCCGGTGTCAACCGGGGCGACCTGGCGCAGGTCGCGGGGATGTATCCGCCGCCGCCGGGCGCGCCGCAGACGCTTGGGCTGGAAGTGTCGGGCACGATCGTCGATGGCGGGCCGAACAGTTCGCGCTGGAGCGTGGGCGACGAAGTTTGCGCGCTGGTCGCGGGCGGCGGTTACGCCGAGTACTGCATCGCGCATGAGGGCAGCGTGTTGCCGGTGCCGCGGGGCGTGTCGCTGATCGACGCGGCGGCGCTGCCGGAAGTTTACATGACGGTTTGGGCGAACGTCGTCGATCGCGCGCGGTTGAAGCCGGGCGAGACGCTGCTTGTGCACGGTGGATCGAGCGGCATCGGGACGGCTGCGATCCAGCTCTTCGCGGCGCGGGGCAATCGGGTGTTCACGACGGCGGGGTCGGCGGAGAAGTGTGCAGCCTGCGTTAAGCTCGGTGCCACGCTCGCGGTCAACTATCGCGAGGAGGATTTCGTTGCGGCCGTGAGGCAAGCGACGGATGGCGCGGGCGTCGATGTGATCCTGGACATGGTGGGCGGCGAATACATTCAAAAGAACATCTCGCTGCTCAAGGTCGAGGGGCGGCTCGTCAACATTGCGTTCCAGCACGGGTCGCAAGCGGACTTGAACCTGATGATCCTGATGTTGAAGCGGCTGACAATTACGGGTTCGACGTTGCGGGCGCGTGCGAACACCGAGAAGTCGGAGATCGCGCGCTCGGTCGAACGCGAGGTCTGGCCCTTGATCGAAGCGGGGCGGATCAAGCCGATCGTCGATAGCGTGATGCCGCTTGCCAAAGCGGCCGAGGCGCACGCAAGGATGGCGGGGAGCAACCACATCGGAAAGATTCTGCTGACGCCTTAGGGTGAAGGCACCGCTTCGCAATAGACAGCTTCCTTGCTGGGAGATGGCGCCATGAGTTCGTCAGGCGTGCACACACACCTGCCATTGTTGACGTCCCATATGCCACGATGATTGAGGCAATCGTCCATAGCACTGAACCGCCATAGGACAAGCGCAACCGCCACGACGATGAGTGCGGTGACCACGATCAACACAATTCGTTTCATGCTTGGTCCCGATTGGCCAGAGTCATTGGCGATACTGGAGTCTGCTCCCAATCACGTCACGCTACAATAAACGCTGTCATCCCGGACGCTAGCGGAGCCCGCTGCGATAGCAGCGTGGCGTAGCTTGCGAGCCGGGACCCAGGAGGACGAGCGCCGCTTTTCAGTGTGCGTTGGAGCGTTCAGCGCGTTCTCCTGGGTCCCGGCTCTCGCTTCGCTGCGCTGCGCTCGGCCGGGATGACAGCCAATTTTTGTGCTTTGGGGGACATGTTGTTCCGTCAGAAGAACTTGCCTAGGAACGACGCCGCTTCATCCGACAGCCCGACGATTTTGTTCGTGGCTTGGCGGTAGAATTTGAAATTCAATTCGGTTTCGGGTTTGCCATCGCTCCAGGCTGCGAACGGTTTGAGTTGTG
>JANNEL010000312.1:0-2620 GCA_031378595.1 Alphaproteobacteria bacterium | reverse complement strand
CGTCACTTCGACCGGCTACGCGGGTATATCGAAGACGCGAAAGCGAAGGGCGCCACGATTATCGAGGTGAACCCGGCGAAAGAGAATTTCACGCAGCAACCGCATCACAAGATCGTGCCGACGTTCATCCTCGACCCGACGGACGATATGAAGGTGATGCAAGACGAAATCTTCGGCCCGCTTTTGCCGGTGAAAACTTATAAGACCGTCGATGAAGCGATTGGGTATGTGAACGCCAAGGCGCGGCCGCTGGGTCTCTATTACTTCGGCGAGGACGCGGGTGAGAAGGAGCGGGTGCTGACGCGCACGACGTCAGGCGGCGTCACGGTCAACGACACGATCATGCATGTGGCGATGGAAGACTTGCCGTTCGGCGGTGTGGGGCCGTCGGGCATGGGCGCCTATCATGGCATCGACGGTTTCCGGCAGTTCAGCCACCGCAAGGCGGTCTATCAACAGCCGACGTCGAACTTCGTCGACAAGCAGCTGGCCGCGATCCGCGCGCCTTACGGCGACGGGATTCAGAAGCAGCTGACGGGATCGATTAAGCGCTGAAGCGCTCGCGAGCCGGTTAGACCGGCTCGCTTTCCTTTTTCCGGCGCATGAGGTGCTGCGGCACCGGGCGCAACAGGAACGCCGGTGTGTTCGGGCCCATGCCGGGACCGGATGGCGTGGTGTCGTCGCGCTGTTCGTGGCGTTGACGCTTTTCTTGCGCTGGTTTTTCCTGACGCGGCTTGTCGCGCTGAGGCGCTTGCGCTTTCGCGGCTTCCTTCGGCGCTTCGGGTTAGCGCGGCGGATGATTGCGCTCGCGATTGTCGCGCGGGGCGCCGTCGCGGCGCGGGTGGCGCTCGCGATGAGGTTTGTCCGCGCGTTTCACGGGTTGCTCGGCGGATGCAGGTGCAGCTGCTGGGATCGGGGCAGCGGCTGGCGCGCCTGCGGTTGCTTCGATGGGCGACATCGAGGCGACTTCGTCGTGATACGGCTTGTCGCCGCGATGACGATCTCGCCCGCGGCGCTTATCACGCTCGCGGCCACCGCGACTGCTGCCACGCTCGCCACCACGATCGCTGCGATGCGAACGGTGGTCGGGCGTGACTTCGATGTCCGTCATCTCTTCACGAACCATTTTCATGCCCGTCAGCTTTTCGATCGCCGCGAGCTGTTTGAAATCGCCGGGTCCCGCGAGCATCAGCGCATGGCCCTCACGCCCCGCGCGACCGGTGCGCCCGATGCGATGGATATAGTCGTCGGCATGAATTGGCACGTCGAAATTGAAGATGTGGCTGACCGCCGGTATATCGAGACCGCGCGCGGCGACGTCGCTTGCGACCAGCAACTGAATCTCGCCAGCGCGGAAACGTTCGAGCGTCTTGGTGCGCACGGGCTGCGGCAGGTCGCCATGCAAGGCCGCGACCGAGAACCCGTGCTTCATCAGCGATTTGTGCACGATGTCGACGTCGGTCTTGCGGTTGCAGAAGATGATCGCGTTGGTGATCGTCTGC
The DNA here is from genome assembly GCA_031378595.1 of Alphaproteobacteria bacterium. Lineage (GTDB taxonomy): Bacteria > Pseudomonadota > Alphaproteobacteria > Micropepsales > Micropepsaceae > SZUA-430. The sequence continues at coordinate 1,118 of JANNEL010000312.1, read as the reverse complement.
CCGCGGATGATGCGGCGCAGCGCCTCGCGCTTCAGCTTCGCGTCGTTCGCGGGCACGCCGATGATTTTTTGCACGATCGTGGTCGCGGCGGTGGCCGGGCGCGAAGCTTCGATGCGTTCGGGGTTCGAGAGGAACTGGTCGGCGAGTCGCGTGATTTCCGGCGGCATGGTGGCCGAGAAGAACAGCGTCTGGCGCGTGAACGGCAGCATCTTGCTAATGCGCTCGATATCCGGGATGAAGCCCATGTCGAGCATGCGGTCGGCTTCGTCGATGACGAGGATCTGCACGCCGTTGAGCAGCAGCTTGCCGCGCTCGAAATGATCGAGCATGCGGCCCGGGGTTGCGATCAGCACGTCGACGCCGCGCGTGATTTTCGCATCTTGTTCGTCGTAACTGACGCCGCCGATCAGCAGTGCCATCGAGAGCTTGTGGTACTTGCCGTATTTCTCGAAGCTCTCGGCCACTTGCGCCGCAAGTTCGCGCGTCGGCTCCAAGATCAACGAGCGCGGCATGCGCGCCTTTGCGCGACCCGAAGCCAAGCGTTGGATCATGGGCAGGGTGAAGCCTGCCGTCTTGCCTGTGCCCGTTTGGGCAATACCCATCACGTCACGGCCGGCCAAGACCGTCGGGATCGCTTTCTCTTGAATGGGCGTAGGCGTGGTGTAACCAGCTTCCGCGATCGCGCGGAGCAAATCGGCCGACAGGCCGAGACTTTCAAACGACATCGAACTCAATCGACTCCTCGCGAGAGGGCTTCTTTTGCTAGGCTGGAAAAGCCTCTCTCGCCGAGACAACCCAACCGCGAACGGTCCGCTCCGCGCATGAATCGCGCGATCAGCTAATGCACTGCAACCTAATGTAGTTCCGCAGAATGTCAACCAAAGGTGAACATTCGGTTGCGGGCGAATACGCCGGGGATTGCGGTAAGGGGCTCGGATTATTGTCGCATCTTTGCCACCACGGCACGGTACTGCTCGGCGTCGGTGTCGGAGAAACAGCAGAAGATGATGTCGGCCGGTGCGTCGTCGAGATGATCGAGGGACGTGGTGACCGCGATCTCGCTCGCGCGCTCTATTGGAATTCCGTAGACGCCGGTGCCAAGGCTTGGGAAGGCGATG
>JANNEL010000302.1:0-2442 GCA_031378595.1 Alphaproteobacteria bacterium | reverse complement strand
GCGTTGAAGCGGGCCTTGCCGCAGTTCGAGAACGAACCCGTCTTCACCTACAACAGCGACTCGATCTGGCTTGAGAGCCTGGGGTCGAATTTGGGCCGCATGGCCGCGATGTGGGACGATGCGGCGATGGACTGCCTGATGTTGATGGCGCCGACGTTTAGCTCGATCGGACTTGAGGGCAAGGGCGACTTCACGATGGATTCGACGGGTAAGCTGAAGCGGCGCGAAGCACAACGTGTGGCGCCGTTCGCGTGGCCGGGCGTGCAGATCATTCACCCGCGGTTGATCGCGCGCGGGCCCGATGGACCGTTCTCGACGAACAGGCTCTGGGACATGGCGATTGCGCAGGAGCGCTTGTTCGGCATCCGACTTGACGGGAAGTGGATGCATATCGGAACGCCCGAGGCTAAGGCGGAAGCAGACGAATTTATGGCCGTCCGCCATTACGCGCCTTAAGCTCGGGCCATGCGCCGGATCAACCTTTTCACGATCCCGCCGGGTGCCGCCTTTGCCGATGAACTTGCGCGTGGCGTTCTGGCGCGATTTTCGGACGACGATCCATTCGCGCTGTCGCGTGCGCTGATCCTGCTGCCGACGCGGCGTGCAATCCGAACGCTTGGTGAGGCCTTTGCGCGTGTGGCGCCTGGGCGCGTTGCGGTGCTGCCAAGGATGCGGGCGCTCGGCGATTTCGACGATGCGCCGTCGCTGCTTGAAGACGACACGGACGATGTGGTTCACGAATTCGGCATCGACTTGCCGCCGCCCCTCTCGCGATTTCGGAGGGAGTTGTTACTCATGAAATTTATCCTGCGGTGGCTCGCTGAGCAGGTAGAAGAGTCCGCGCTCAGTGCGACGACACCTGCGCAGGCGTTGAAGCTTGCGCGCGACTTGGCGAAGCTCTTCGATCAAGCGACGGAGGAAGGACTTGCCTGGGAGCGGTTACAAACAATCGTTCCTCATGAATTGGCGCTGCACTGGGAAAAGACGCTTCTATTTCTCGGAATTCTCACCAAAGAGTGGCCCGGTCTACTCAACGCCGAGAAGGTATTCGATCCTGTGGCGCATCGCGATGCAGCCTTGCGCCTAGGGGCGGCGCGGTGGCGCGAGGTGCCGCCCGGCTTTCCCGTGATTGCCGCCGGCTCGACAGGCAGCGTTCCCGCGACGGCGGAATTGCTGCGTACGATAGCGTATATGCCGGGCGGCGCCGTGGTGCTGCCGGGTATCGACCTCGAGCTCGATCGCGAGACCTGGGAGGTGACGGAGGCGGGGCATCCGCAACACGGCATGCGCCAACTACTCGCCAAGATGGATGCGACGCGCGACGACGTGGACGCTTGGACCGATCGCGCGCCGCATCGTGCGCGCGTGCGGTTGTTGGCGGAGGCTTTGCGGCCCGCGGCGAAGACGCCCGCGTGGCGTGACCTCGTCGAGCAGCGACGCGCGGAAATCGCGGAGGGTTTGCGCGGGCTTTCGGTGGTGGTTGCGCACACGCCGTCCGAGGAGGCGCTCGTCATTGCGCTCGCGTTGCGCGAGGCGATCGAAACGCCGGGCAAGACCGCGGCGTTGGTGACGCCGGATCGCACGCTGGCGCGGCGCGTTGCGGGGGAGCTCAAGCGGTGGGGGATTGCGATCGACGATTCCGCCGGTGTGCCGCTTTCGCAGACGCTGCCTGGGCGGTTCCTGTCGCTCATTGCGGATGCGGCGGCGCAGGAGTTTGCGCCCGTGCAGTTGCTTGCGTTGCTCAAGCATCCGCTTGCGGTGCTCGGGTTCGAGACGGCAGCCGAAGCGCGGGCGCTCACGATTGACCTTGAAGTGCAGGCTTTGCGCGGGGCGCGTCCGGCGGCCGGCGTTGCCGGGTTGCGTGCAGCTGTCGATCCGCTGTCGTCGGCCGCCAAATTGGTCGAGCGGCTCGACACGGCGTGCGGTTCGTTTGCGGCGGCGATGGCGGGCGATGCGTTGGACGTGATGAGGCTGGCACAGTTGCATCGCGAGGCGGGCGAGCTTCTGAGCGGCTTTGCCAAGTCGACGGCGCAACCGTTGTGGGAGGGCGATGCTGGGGAAGCCGCCTTCAATATGTTCGAGCAGCTGGCGACGGCGGCCGAGGGCGTCGGCCTCTCGATGCGCGGCGGTGAGTACGCGGCGTTCATCCGCGCTGTGATGGATGTGATCTCGGTGAGGCCGCATCTGGGGCAGCATCCGCGGCTTTCGATTTTGGGGCCGTTGGAAGTGCGGCTGCAACATGCGGATTTGATGATCCTGGGTGGGTTGAACGAGGGTGTGTGGCCGCCGACGACCGATCCGGGGCCGTGGCTCAATCGGCCGATGCGGCACGAGCTCGACGTCAGTCAGCCGGAGCGGCGGGTCGGTCTCTCCGCGCATGATTTCACGCAAGCCGCTTCCGGCGATGAGGTGTTGCTGACGCGGGCGGAGAAGGACAGTGGC
>JANNEL010000371.1:0-6341 GCA_031378595.1 Alphaproteobacteria bacterium | reverse complement strand
GTTCTCGATCTCGGGCCGCGGCACGGTTGTGACGGGTCGTATCGAACGCGGCATCGTGAAGGTTGGCGAGGAAATCGAAATCATCGGTATCCGTCCGACGACGAAGACGACGGTCACCGGCGTCGAGATGTTCCGCAAGCTGCTCGACTCGGGTGAGGCTGGCGACAACGTTGGTTGCTTGCTCCGCGGTGTTGAGCGTGAAGGCGTTGAGCGCGGTCAGGTTCTGGCGAAGCCCGGTTCGGTGACGCCGCACACGAACTTCCAGGCCGAGGCCTACATTTTGACGAAGGAAGAGGGCGGCCGTCACACGCCGTTCTTCACGAACTACCGTCCGCAATTTTACTTCCGCACGACGGACGTGACGGGGATCGTGAAGTTGCCTGAAGGCACCGAGATGGTAATGCCGGGCGACAACGTATCGATCGAGGTCGAGTTGATCGTTCCGATCGCGATGGAAGAGAAGCTTCGCTTCGCCATCCGTGAAGGCGGTCGCACCGTCGGATCGGGCGTCGTCGCAAAGATCGTGAAGTGAGGATTGAATAGGGGTGTAGCTCAGCTGGTAGAGCATCGGTCTCCAAAACCGAGGGCCGTGGGTTCGAGTCCCTCCGCCCCTGCCAATTTCGAAAGTGCCGAATTGAAAGAAGATGCGAATGGCGACTATGTCGGATAACACAAAGAACGGTGGCAAGGCTGTCGAGCCTGCTCGTCCGCGCCAAGGGTTTTTCTCCCGGATCGCGAACGCGCCGGCGTTCTTCGCTGAAGTTCGCCAAGAGGCGAACAAGGTGACGTGGCCGACCTGGGCGGAAACGCGGGTGACCACGATTGCCGTCTTCATCATGATCATGATGGCGGTCGTGTTCTTCGCCGGTGTCGATTGGGCGTTGAGCACGGTCGTGCGCCTCGTCTTGAATGCGGTGTAGGGCCCATGGCAACGACGCAAACAGAGACACCGCTTCGCTGGTACATCGTGCAGGCCTACTCGAACTTCGAAAAGAAGGTCGCGGAAGAGCTCAAGAAGCAGGCCCAGCAGCACGGCCTCTCTGACTTGTTCGAAGAAATTCTGGTGCCGACCGAAGAGGTCGTTGAAGTGCGTCGCGGGCAGAAGGTCAACGCCGAACGCAAGTTCTTTCCGGGCTACGTGCTCGTGAAGGCGCGCCTGACGGATGAAGTCTATCACCTGGTGAAGAACACACCGAAGGTGACCGGCTTCTTGGGCACCGGCAACAAGCCGATCGCGGTCAGCCAGGCCGAGGTCGATCGTATTTTGAATCAGGTGAAGGAAGGCGTCGAACATCCGAAGCCCGCCGTCACCTTCGAAGTAGGCGAGCAAGTGCGCGTGGCGGATGGTCCGTTCGCGTCCTTCAACGGGACCATCGAAGAGATCGACGAAGACCGCTCGCGGCTCAAAGTCGCTGTGTCGATTTTCGGCCGTGCAACGCCTGTGGAACTGGATTTCGGTCAGGTCGAGAAGCTCTGATCGAGTTGTCGCGGGAGGCGAGGGCGCAAGCCCAAACCGTTTGGACCGCTAAGCCATAGAAGAGGAGAATATTCGTGGCGAAGAAAGTGATGGGGCAAATCAAGCTCCAAGTCCCGGCGGGGTCTGCAAACCCGTCACCGCCGATCGGGCCTGCGCTCGGTCAGCGCGGTCTCAACATCATGGAGTTCTGCAAAACGTTTAACGCACGTACGCAGGAACTCGAGAAGGGCATGCCGATCCCGGTAATCATCACGTATTACCAGGACAAGTCCTTTTCGCTCGAGATGAAGACGCCGCCGGCGTCGTTCCTCTTGAAGAAGGCCGCAAAGATCGACGGCGGGTCGAAGAAGCCCGGCCTCGAACTGAAGGGCTCCGTCACCCAAGCCGATCTGCGCAAGATCGCCGAAGTGAAGATGAAGGACCTGAACGCGAACGATATTGATGCCGCGATGAAGATCATCGCAGGTTCCGCGCGTTCGATGGGTCTAGAGGTTAAGGGGTAAGCGCCATGGCTGATGCGAAAAAGAAGAAAGCCCCGAAGGAAGGCAAGCGTTTGACGGCGGCCCGCAATGGCGTCGACTCGCGCAAACAATATCCGCTCGCCGATGCGGTGAAGATGGTCAAGGAACGCGCGAAAGCGAAGTTCGACGAGACGATCGAAGTCGCGCTGAACCTCGGCGTCGATCCGCGTCACGCGGACCAAATGGTGCGCGGCGTCGTGAACCTACCGAACGGCACGGGCAAGACCTTGCGCGTCGCGGTGTTCGCGAAGGGCGCGAAAGCGACGGAAGCGAAGAACGCCGGCGCCGACATCGTTGGCGAGCAGGATCTGTTCGACGTCGTGAACGGCGGCAAAATCGATTTCGACCGTCTGATCGCGACGCCCGACATGATGGGCCTCGTTGGTCGTCTCGGTAAGGTGCTGGGCCCGCGCGGCCTGATGCCGAACCCGAAAGTCGGCACGGTGACGATGGACGTCACGAAAGCCGTGAAAGACGCCAAAGGCGGCGCCGTGGAATTCCGCGCTGAGAAGGCGGGGATCATTCACGCCGGCGTCGGCAAGGCGAGCTTCACGGAAACTGCGCTGATCGAAAACATTCGCGCGTTGTTCGACTCGGTGATGAAGGCAAAGCCGGCAGCGGCGAAGGGCAACTATCTGAAGAAGATGGCGATCTCTTCGACGCAAGGTCCGGGCGTCACGATCGAAACCTCCACCGTGATGGGGGCATAAGAGATTTAGGAATCCGGCGGCACCGCCGGTGGACGGAAGCGAGGTCGCTTCCGCCTGTCCGTGACTGCAGGCGCCCGAAAGGGCTCAAACATGGAAAGCCCGCATAGACAGGAGTTGAGTGCGCAAGTGCTTCGAACTCTTGGGACAGGAATTTTTGACGAAGGGAAGGGCGGGGCGACAATCCCGGCCTTAGACAACCCAAACAGGAGCCAAAATGGATAGAACGCAGAAAGCCGAAGTCATCAGCGAGCTGAACGAAAAGTTCGGCAAGGCTGCTGTCGTCGTGGTTGCGCGCTATCAAGGCATGACCGTGGCTGACATGTCGAAGCTACGGGCGCAGATGCGGGCGGTTGGAGCGGATTTCAAAATCTCCAAGAACCGTCTCGCCAAGCGTGCTGCGGAAGGCACGATGGCAAAACCCATGCAGGACCTCTTGAAAGGTCCGACTGGGATCGCCGTCTCCGCCGACCCGATCGCCGCACCGAAGGCTGCTTACGAATACGCCAAGACGAACGCCAAGTTCGTCATCCTTGGCGGCGTCGTCGGTAACCAGTTCTTGGATGCGAAGGGTGTCGAGGCTTTGGCTTCGCTACCGTCGCTCAACGAACTCAGGGCGCGGCTCGCAGGCATGCTGAAACAGCCGGCGACGAAAGTTGCCAGCATTCTGCAAGCACCGGCCGGGCAGCTTGCCCGGGTGATCGGCGCTCACGCCAGGAAAAGCGACGCTGCCTAAACACTGACCAATGTCTCAAGATTGAAAGCATCAAAGGAACGCACACATGTCCAAACTCGAAAAAATCGTTGATGAACTCTCGACCCTGACCGTCATGGAAGCGGCCGAATTGTCCAAGCTTCTCGAAGAGAAGTGGGGCGTTTCGGCGGCGGCGCCGGTTGCCGTTGCGGCAGCGGCGGCCGGTCCGGCGGCGGTGGTGGCAGAGGCGAAGACGGAGTTCTCCGTCGTCCTCGAAGCTGCGGGCGACAAGAAGATCAACGTCATCAAAGTCGTGCGCGAACTCACGGGCCTCGGGCTGAAGGAAGCCAAGGACCTCGTCGAAAGCGCGCCGAAAGAAGTAAAGGGCGACGTGCCGAAGACCCAGGCGGAAGAGTGGAAGAAGAAGCTCGAAGCCGAAGGCGCGAAGGTCGCGTTGAAATAGTCGCGTGGGGAAAGCGGCATGACGCTGCTTCAACCCGCGAAAACACTGTGAAGTTGCACCGTCCGCGGGAACTCCCCCGCGGGCGGTGAGGCCGTTTTATCGCCCCGCCAAGCTCTCGGCGCGGTACGCGAGATGAAACAAGAGAGCGACGAAGACGAGACGGGATTTAGGGATCGATCATGGTGTTGTCGTTCACGGACCGCAAGCGGGTGCGCAAAACTTTCGGACGTATTGCCGAAGTCGCACAGTTGCCGAACCTCATTGAGGTGCAGCGCGAGTCATACGCGCACTTCCTGCAGATGTACGCAAAGCCCGATGCGCGTGACAATGCAGGCTTAGAGGCGGTGTTCCGCTCGGTGTTTCCGATCACCGACTTTGCGGAAGTTTCGCGCCTCGAATACGTGCACTACGAATTCGAAGAACCGAAATACGACGTCGACGAATGTCGCCAGCGCGGCATGACCTATGCGGCACCGTTGAAGGTGAAGCTGCGCCTCATCGTGTTCGAGGTTGATCAGGAAACCCAGGCCAAATCCGTCAAGGACATCAAAGAACAAGACGTCTACATGGGCGACATGCCGCTCATGACCGAACTCGGCACGTTCATCGTGAACGGAACCGAGCGCGTGATCGTCAGCCAGATGCACCGCTCGCCGGGCGTCTTCTTCGACCACGACAAGGGCAAGACCCACTCGTCCGGCAAGCTGCTGTTCGGCGCTCGCGTGATCCCGTATCGCGGTTCGTGGCTCGACTTCGAGTTCGACGCGAAAGACATCGTTCACGTCCGTATCGACCGCCGCCGCAAGTTGCCGGCAACGACGTTGCTGTTCGCACTCGGTCTCACGGGCGAAGAAATCCTTGCCCAGTTCTACCGCACTGTCATGTTCAAGCAGGTGAAGGACGGCTGGACCACGCCGTTCGATGCCGAGCGTATGCGCAGCCTGAAGCCGGTTCACGACCTGAAGAACGCCAAGACCGGCGACGTCGTGATCGAAGCGGGCCGCAAGATGACACCGCGCGGCGCGCGCAAGCTCGCGGAAGAAGGCCTGAAGTCGTTGCTCGTCCCGAGCGAAGAACTCTACGGCCGCTACCTTGCGCTCGACATGGTCAACGGCGAAACCGGTGAAATCTACGCTGAAGCCGGCGACGAAGTATCCGAACAACTGCTCGAAGAGCTCGACGACGCGGGCTTCGATGAAATCGCGTTGCTCGACATCGACCACATCAACACTGGCAGCTTCATCCGCAACACGCTGGCCGTCGACAAGAACCAGTCGCGCGAGCAGGCGCTGATCGACATCTACCGCGTCATGCGTCCGGGCGAGCCGCCCACGCTGGATACGGCGGAGACGCTGTTCAACGGTTTGTTCTTCGACTCGGAACGCTACGACCTCTCGGCCGTCGGTCGCGTGAAGATGAACTCGCGCCTCAGCCTCGACGCGCCGGATACCCAGCGCACGCTTCGCAAGGAAGACCTTCTAACCGTCGTGAAGGTGCTGCACGACTTGCGTGACGGCAAAGGCGAGATCGACGACATCGACAACCTTGCGAACCGCCGCGTGAGGTCCGTCGGCGAGTTGATGGAGAACCAATACCGCGTCGGTCTCTTGCGTATGGAACGCGCGATCAAGGAACGCATGTCGTCGGTCGAAATCGACACCGTCATGCCGCACGACCTGATTAACGCGAAACCGGCGGCAGCCGCCGTGCGTGAGTTCTTCGGCTCGTCGCAGCTGTCGCAGTTCATGGACCAAACGAACCCGCTCTCCGAGATCACGCACAAGCGCCGCCTCTCGGCGCTCGGGCCGGGCGGTCTGACGCGCGAACGCGCGGGCTTCGAAGTCCGCGACGTTCACCCGACCCACTATGGCCGTATCTGCCCCATTGAAACGCCGGAAGGCCCGAACATCGGTCTGATCAACTCGCTCGCGACCTACGCGCGCGTGAACAAGTACGGCTTCATCGAAAGCCCGTACCGCCGCGTGAAGGACGGTAAGGTCACGCACGAGGTCGTCTATCTCTCGGCGATGGAAGAGTCGAAATACGCGATCGCGCAGGCGAATGCGCCGCTCGATCCGCGCGGCCGCTTCGTCGACGACATCATCTCCTGCCGCAAGGGTGGAGACTTCGTTCTGTTGGGCCCCGACCGCATCGAGTTCATGGACGTCTCGCCGAAGCAATTGGTGTCGGTCGCAGCCGCGCTCATTCCGTTCTTGGAGAACGACGACGCGAACCGTGCACTCATGGGCTCAAACATGCAGCGTCAGGCCGTGCCGCTCCTTCAGTCCGAAGCGCCGTTCGTCGGCACGGGTCTCGATGGCGTGGTCGCGCGTGACTCCGGCGCCGCGATCGCGGCGCGCCGTTCCGGCATCGTCGACCAGGTTGATGCGACGCGTATCGTCGTACGCGCAACAGAAGAATCGGACGCCACAAAGCCGGGCGTCGATATCTACCGTCTGCAGAAGTTCCAACGCTCGAA
>JANNEL010000339.1:0-2670 GCA_031378595.1 Alphaproteobacteria bacterium | reverse complement strand
CACGGGCACTGCCGCTTTGATCTGCGCCCAACAGCCGATGTTGCCTGTCGCCACGATTTGCGGTTCGATTGCCATCAGCGCGGTCGCTTTGCGCGTTTGTAGTTCGCGGGCGATATCGGGTTCGAGGACGTTGTAGACGCCTGCCGAGCCACAGCAATTCGTGTCGCGCGGCTCAACGACATCGAAGCCGAGTTTGCGCAGAAGTTGGGGCGCGATTGTCGGTTGCTTCAAGCCATGCGTCATCGAACAGGCGGAATGGTAAGCGACGCGGATGCCTTTGTGCGCGGTGCCGACCTGCATGGGGATGTCGCGAAGAACGTCGGCGATGTCGCGTGTGCGGCCGGCAACGTCGGCCGCCTCTTGGGTCGATAGGTGAAAGCCGTAATCGCGGATTGTCGTCGCGCATCCCGATGCAGTTGTGACGATGGCATCGAAGCGACCGCTCGCGTCTTCAGCCGCGATGTCGTTCACGAGAGCGGTGGCGTGGCGCTTTGCTTCGGCCGTTTGACCTAGATGGTGATTGAGCGAGCCACAGCAGCCTGTGCCTTCGACGGCCGTGACTTCAAACCCGTGGCGCGTGAGGACGCGGATGGCGGCCGCCGTGATGTGCGGTGCCACGACTTCTTGCACGCAGCCGAGGTGCAACGCGACGCGCTTGGCTGCGGGTGTTTCGGGCTTGTGAAGCCGCGCGTTGGCTGCGGGACCATGAACGGCGAGGCGCGCGGCTGCTTGTGCAGGGATACGGAGCGCCTTCGGCAACAAGGGCGAGGCAATTGCGCCGAGGCGTGCGAGCGTCAATGCCACACGCAGCTTGCGACGGTCGGGCAGCACATTGCCCAACAACCGGCGCAGCCAGTGTTGTGCGAAGGAACGCGTTGTTTTGCGTTCGATGTGGGCGCGGGCTTGGTCGATGAGGCGCGGGTAGTTCACGCCGGACGGACATGCGCTAACGCATGCGAGGCATGAGAGGCAGCGGTCGATATGCGCCACAACTTTTTGGCTGGGCGTGCTGTCGGTTTCCAGCATGTGTTGGATCAGCTGGATGCGCCCACGCGGGCCGTCGAGCTCGTCGCCGAGCAGCGTGTAGGTCGGGCACGTCGCCGTGCAGATGCCGCAATGGACGCAGGCGCGCAGCTGTTTCTCAGCGGCAGCGAGATGCGGGTCGGCGAGTTGGGCAGCGGAGAAGTTCGTGCGCATCAGAGATCTTTGACCATGCGGCCGGGGTTCAATATGCGCGCGGGATCGAACGCGTCTTTGATCCGCTGCGTCAGTGCGAGCGTTGCCGGATCGAGCGGCGTGAAGATGTCGTCGATTGGCGGTGTCGTGCGCAGCGCTGTGGCGTGACCGCCGTGCGCTTTGGCGACAGCGTGCACGTTTGCGTTCGTGCGGTCGAACTCTAGAAGCAGCAAGCCGCCTGCCCAATCGGCGACGCAAGATTTCGGTTTGAGCTGTTGGATTGCCGTTTCGGCAGCGGTGGGTGGAAGGGAGAGGCGCCAGAGCGATGTTGAAGGGTCGAAGAGCGGGAACACTTCGCCGATCGTGCGGAAGAGATTGATGCCCTCCTCCACGTCCAACACGCGCGCGCCGCGGGCGATGGTGCGGCAGAGTTCGTCTTTGCGCGCGGCGACGCCGTCGGCTTGGCCTTCGAGGCGGATGAGCGTTAGCGACTTCGCGGCGATGTAGCTGAGGCCCGTCGGGTCGAACGGCGAGGCGGCGACGCCGCGAAGGAGGCGAAGTGCGGGGCCGGGATCGAGCCCGTCCAGCGCGAGGACGCAGGTCGCGTTACGCGGCAAGGCGCGGAGCGTGAGTTCGGTCATCGCGAAAAGCGTGCCGAAGGACCCTGCCGCGAGTTTCGGAAGGTCGTAGCCGGTGACATTCTTCACGACCCGGCCGCCGGCTTTGAAGCGTTCGCCCTTGCCGTTGACGGCGTGAAAGCCCAGCAGGTGATCGCGCGCCGCGCCGGCGGCGAAGCGGCGGGGGCCATTGACACTGGCTGCGACGACGCCGCCGATCGTGGCGCCGCTGCCCGTTGGTTCGAAGGCTAGCATCTGATTGTGTTTTGCGAGGACGGCTTCGATTTCCGCGAGCGGCGTTCCGGCGCGGGCAGAGAACACCATTTCGTCAGGTTCATACATCGTAATGCCGGAGAGGCCAGAGAGCTTCAGCAGCGTGTCCGCGGCGACGGGATGGCCGAGCGTGCGTTTGGTGCCGTTGCCCTCGAGTGCGAGGGCGTTGCGGGCGGCGAACGCTTCGGCGACCGCTTGTTCTACTTCGCTGTCGTCTTCGGGTTTCAGGATGCGCATCACAATCGCGGCAGGTTCGGGAACGGCATGCGGCCGTGGTGGACGTGCATCGCGCCGCCTTCGACGCAGGCGGAGAGCGAGGGGAAGACCTTGCCGGGGTTGAGCAAGCTTTGCGGGTCGAAGGCGCATTTCACGCGTTCTTGGACCGCAAGGTCGGACAAAGCGGTTGCTTGATCTGGCCTATGCGTCAAAGAATCCCAGTGACAAATTGCGCGTCTTGGTCGCCTTGGTTTTCGGTACCTTCGTATGGCAGCATTCAGTCTGGCGACTTGTGCGTCGGATAATTCCCTGGCCAATACAACGAGCAATCGCGCGTATTATTGGCAAGGAAAGGTAGAGGAACAGACCGGCGGCGCGGGAGTCGCTG
>JANNEL010000330.1:0-3769 GCA_031378595.1 Alphaproteobacteria bacterium | reverse complement strand
AGGTTTGCGTCTTTCAGCGTGTCGGCGAGATACCAAGCGGCGGCGCGGCCGAAGAGACGATGGACCTCGCCCTCCGGCGCGTCGTCGCGATAGCGCAGTGCGCGCACTTCACCACCGGATGCGATGCCGGCGTAGAGCATCGTCAGATCGCGCAATGAAATCCCGACGCCGCCGAGTGCGAGCGGCAGCGACGGGAGCGCGCCTTTCTTCGGGAACTGGAGTTCCGCGCCGGCGTTGCGCATCGTCGCTGCCAACCGCACGGGGCCGACGCGATCGAGCAAGGCCACTGCCGGCACGTTCAGCGACATCTGCAGTGCGGTCGCGACGGTCACGGTGCCTTGGAAGCCGCGATCGAAGTTGCGCGGTTCGTAGTCACCGAACATCGTGGGCTTGTCGTCGATCAGCGTCTGCGGGTGGACGATCAGTTCGTCGAACGCGATGCCGTAGATGAACGGCTTTAGCGTCGAGCCCGGCGACCGCGGGGCGTTGCCGAGATCGACCTGGCCCGCTTGTGTCCAGAAATTCGCGCCGCCCAGATAAGCCGCGACGCGGCGCGTTTTGTTCTCGACCACGATGACGGCGAGGTTCGCGTCGTCGTCGAAGTAGGTGCGTTCGCGGTGGCCTAAGTCTTCTAGCTTCGCCTGCACGCGCGCGTCGAGCGTCGAGATGATGACGGGTTCGTTCGTGTTGTTCTCCGACAGCAATGCTTGTGCCAGATGCGGGGCGTGGAACGGGAAGCGTTGGCGGCGGTCGGGGATCGGTTCTTGTTTCGCCTCGAGCGCGTCGCGTGGTGCGATGAGGCCGCGTGCGGTGAGCGTGTCGATCACGCGGTCGCGCGCTGCCTTTGCGATGGCCGGGAAGCGGTCGGGACGGCGGCGTTCGGGCGATTGCGGCAGGGCCACGAGAAGTGCCGCTTCGCCGATCGTCAGATGTTTCGGTTCTTTGCCGAACCAGGCGAAGCTCGCAGCGCGCACGCCTTCGAGGTTGCCGCCGTAGGGGGCCAGCGTGAGATAGCGTTCGAGGATTTCGTCTTTTGTCAGATGCCATTCGAGCTGCAGTGCGCGGGCGATCTGAAGCACCTTGGCGCCGAACGTGCGCTCGCGCGGCTCCATCAGCCTTGCGACTTGCATGCTGATCGTTGAGGCGCCGGAGACGACGCGCGCCTTGGCCGCAAGTTGGTAGGCGGCGCGCAGCATCGCCAGCGGATCGATGCCCGGGTGATCGCGGAAGCGATGGTCTTCCCAGGCAAGCAGCATCTTCTGATAGCGCGCGTCGACTTGCGCGGGCTGCACCGGCAGGCGCCAGCGGCCGTCATGCGATGTGAAGGCGCGGAGCAGTGCGCCGTCGTTTGCTGTGACGATGACGGAGCGGTCGTCGGCGCGCGTGCCGGTGAGCGGGTTCAGGCGGTCGGCAACGCCGGCCGCGAATGCGAGGCCCACGAAGGCGAACGCGGCGATGATCGAGGGCGTGCGTAACGTGGCGAGGACGCTCATGGCCTTTGTTGTGCCGGCGCCAGCGGGGCGAGGCCCACCCTCACCCCCGGCCCCTCTCCCTCCCGATACCGGGAGGGAGAGGGGTGTTCTGGTTTATTTCGTCGCAACCGTCATGGATCCCATGTTCGTGCGGGCCGTGATGTCGGGGGCGTACATGTCCTCGACCACCGCGGCCGGCACCGTGTAGGAGCCCGGAACCGTTGCGCGCACGATGTAGGCGAAGTGGAACGTCGGACGCGCTTGCTTCGCGCGTTCTTCCGGTGTCGACGGCTGGTAGTTCGAGCCGATGTCGAACGTCGCCACGAAACGGTCGTCGCGGGCTTCGGCGATGTTGGCCTGCGCCAGCACCGGCAAGAACGAATAGATCGTCGAGCCGTCGTCCTTACGCTGCACCACGCCTTCGATCTCGAAGCCCGCAGGCAGGAGGTCGAGCAGCGCCATCAGACGCGCGCGGTTGTCGGACATCTCACCCGACAGACGCACGATGAAGCGGTCGTTCTGCTTCACGGCCGCGAGGTTCGCAGGCTGGCCCGTCATCGTCAGGATCGCTTTCGAGATCGAGACGCCGTTCTGCGACGCGGGCAGCGCCGTTGCCGGGATGCCTTCCGCGGAGACGATGCGCCAGACGTCCTTCTGGCCGTTGTTCTTGAGTGAGATCGATTGATCCATCTCGGCCAAGGTCGGGCTGAAGCGCAGCACCTTGCCGCTTGCCGTCGCGGCAGCGCCGGAGACCGTGACATTCACGGGCGGGGTTGCTTCTTCGATCTCGTGGGCTGCGAGCAGCATCCACGCCTTTTCCTGCGTCGTCGTGTAGTTGAGACGCGGGTCGAAGCCTTGGACGCGGCCGACGAGCGCCGGGATCATGCCCGCCTGCCCTGCCTTGGCCGACATTGCGGTCAGGCCCGAGATGTCGCGGAGCAGCGAGCCGTAATACGTCGTGTCGGAGACGTATTTCACCGGATCGGCGCCTGCCGCGAGATCGCGTGCCTTCGTGAACGCGGGAGCGGCACGTGCGCGGTCGCCGATATCGGCCAACGCCGCGCCCATGAGGCCCAACGCAAACGGGTTCGTCATGCCTTCGACGCGCGTGTCGGCGAAGTAGCGCAGTTCGCTGGGGTTCAGCTTGCCGGCGCGGGCCAGCAGGTAGAATCCGTAAGCGCGCGCGAGGTCGGTGTTGCTTTCCGTGCCCGACGCTTTGCGTGCCCACTTGAGCGCGCGTTCGATGCCTTCTTCCGGGATCACGTATTTGTGGTCCTTGGCCTGCATCAAGAAGTCGGTCGCGAACATGCCGATGTAATTGTCGGCTTCACCCGAGATCGAGCTCCACATGCCGAACGAGCCTTCGTAGGTCTGCATGTCGAGGATGCGGTAAGCGGCATCCTGAACGCGTTCCTTGATGTTCTTGTCCTGCTTGACCTGCGCCAAGAGCGCCATGTCGTTGTAGTAGACGAGCGGGAAGGCGCGGCTGGTCGTCTGTTCGATACAGCCGAACGGATAACGGTCGAGCCAACGGAGCAGGCCCGGCACGTCGTCGAAGCCGCGGCCGCCCGTTACCGTGACCGCCACTTGCGCGGTGCCCGGTTTGAACGAGGCGAGCAGTTCCTTGCCGAACTTCGTGTCCGCACCCGGTGCAATGCTGGCGACGTCTTCCGACGAGACCGGCAGTTGCGGTTCGCGCACTTCGATCGGCCACGAGCGGTCGACCTTGAAGCCGTTCGGGCCTTCGACGTGAAGCGCGATGGCGCCGATGCCGATTTGGGCCGCTTCGAGCGGGACCGGCACCAGCGAACGCTGTCCGGCGCCGAGGTTCATCGCCAAGGCGGTTTGGCCGCCGGGGCTTGCGACTGCACCTGAGCCTTTGATGGTTGCCGAGTAACGGCCGGCGCCACCTTCGACGTTGTGCATGTTCAACGCGGCCGAGATCTTGTCGCCCGGTGCGATGAAGCGCGGCAGGATGACTTCGGCGACGACGCTGTCGCGCACGGTCATCGGCATTTCGGCGTGGCCAAGCTTGCCGTTCGTGTAGGCGACTGCCATCAGGCGCAATTCGCCTGCGAAGTCGGGCACGTTCAGCGTGATCGTGCCTTTGCCGCTGTCGCCCAAAGCCACGAGGCCTGAGAACAGCGAGACTGTCTTTTGCGGAACGACGGCGAGCGAGCGGCCACCGACGCCGTCACCACCGGTTTTCAGTTCGCCCACTATCGCGCGATCGGTCGAGATCAACCGGCCGTAATCGTCGCGCATGTCGAGACCCAGACGGCGCTTGCCGAAATAGT
>JANNEL010000315.1:0-3971 GCA_031378595.1 Alphaproteobacteria bacterium | reverse complement strand
TTCGTGACTGGTCTCTCCACCTTTGCCACCCGCCCCTGCCCCGCGTGGTTTGCAGACGCCGGCTTCGGCATCTTTATCCATTGGGGCATCTTCTCGATTCCCGCGTGGGCGCCACGCGGTCGGCCGATCCACGAGCTGATGCGCGACCACTACGACGACATGAACGCGCACATCCCGTACGCCGAGTGGTACGAGAACGCGATGCGTCTACCCGGCAGCCCGACGGCGGCGCATCACAAGGCGACCTACGGCGATCGTCCGTACACGTCGTTCCGGCCTGCGTTCGACGAAGCGGCACAGGCCTTCGACGCAGACGCCTGGGCCGACCTCTTCAAACAAGCGGGCGCCAAATACGTTGTCTTCGTCACCAAGCACCACGACGGCTACTGCCTTTGGCCGACGACGATAGAAAACCCGGCGCGCCCTGGCTGGCACACGAAGCGCGACTTCGTCGGCGAACTGGCGGAGGCCGTCCGCGCCCGCGGCATGCGCTTCGGCCTCTACTACTCCGGCGGGCTCGATTGGACATTCCGCCCCGAACCGATTGCCAACCTCGGCGACATGTTCGCGTGCGTACCGACCGAACGCACCTATTGCGACTACGCGGCCGCACAGGTGCGCGAACTGATCGACCGCTACGAACCCAGCGTCCTCTGGAACGACATCGCCTGGCCTTCGAAAGCCCAAGTCCCGGATCTGTTCGCGCGCTATTACGCACGTGTGCCGGACGGCGTCGTCAACGACCGCTGGTTCGCGGAGGACACGTTGTTCAACGGCCTTCGCGATCCGGTCGCCCGCGCGAACTTCAACGCGGTGATCAAAGCCCGCATCGCCGCCTCAACCGGCCCGCAGGAAAACCCCGCGCCATCGCACTGCGACTTCCGCACGGTCGAATACGGCTTGGGCGCAATTCCGGCGAACAAGAAATGGGAATCCTGCCGCGGCTTAGGCCTGGCCTTCGGCTACAACCGCAACGAACGTGGCGCGGACTACCTCACGGCCGAAGCACTGATCGCACTCCATCGCGACGTGACAGCGAACGGCGGCAACCTGCTCATCAACGTCGGCCCGAAAGCCGACGCGTCGATCCCGCGCGAACAGAGCGAACCGTTACAAGCGCTCGGCGCCAATCTTCGCTGACCGCAAAGAGAAACGGCCCCACCTCTCGGTGGGACCGCATCCGCCTCTAAAGCGATACTGTACTAGCGCCGGACGCGCACCGGCCTTGCGCTACTGCGCCTAGAGCCCATCAGCTGCGAACCGAGGATGTACATCAGCAAGCCCAAGCCGCCGACGGCAACCTCGAACACAGGGAACTCCGCCGAGTGGCCGCGTGAGCGTGACGCTGCTCGCTGCGCCACAGCGACGGCCTCGACCGGTCTGTTGCCGAAGAAGCCGGCAGTCGACTCGGCCGCCTCAGCGCTTCCCGCGCCGCTATGCGACACGGTCTCGCCCTGCGGGCTGACAGCCGTAACACGCTCTCTGCTCGGGGTGCTTGCCGCGGACGCCATGCGAACGAGTTCCGCAGGCTGCGGCGCCGCCACAGGCACTTCGATATGCGTCGTCGTTGGTGCCGCCGTGAAGCCGTCGCTCGTCTCGCGGCCTGCAAGACGCAAGCCCGCGCCGTTCGCAAGGCCCGCACCGCGCGGATCGTCCACGCCACGCGGGTCATCGACGCCGCGAGGGTCGTCCACACCGCGCGGATCATCCACGCCACGCGGATCGTCGACCGAACGCCCGCCAAGCCCCGTGCCCGACGACGTCAGCGATGCGACACCCGATGGGCCCGTCTTCGCACCGCCGCCGAGCACGGCCTGCCAGCCGCCCTCGTTGCTCGCAACCGTGCGCGAAACCTTCGTGCCGGCCATAACTTCGATCTGAGAGGAAAGTGCGCTGCGCACGCGCACCGTCGAACCGGGCTTCACCAGCGTGACCGCGTTGCGCCACGGCGTCGCCACTTCGACGGCGCCCTCGTTCACGTGCACGGCGGCCGCTTCGTCGTTCACCGAAACCGTGAACGCCGTACCCTTGACGATCGCCGCGAGAAACGGCGTATCGACCTCGAAGTGCGGCCGCTTGCGCTTACCGATGTTGAAGAGCACCGAGCCCATGTCTTGCGTAATGTGCGTGCCGATATCGTTGTCGCCCGTCAGCGTCACGCGGCTCTGCGGCGAAAGGACGATCTGCTCCTCGCCGCGGCGAAGCACGACGCGTCCGGCCGCACCGGTGGTCACGACCGTGCCTTCCGGTAAGTCCGACGACGAATTGACCGCCACGCGAATAAGCCCGTCCGAGCTGACGGCCACATCGCCGACGCTGCTGACCATCCGCCAGGAATTCTGCGCGTCGCCTGCAAGTGCCGTCGATGCAAGCAAGCTTGCTCCGAAAGCCACCGATAGCCGTCCCACGAGTTTGCGCATCGCCCGAACCCTCTTTTTGCGCGGTTTCCCACGCTTCCCGGCCAGTGTCGCGCGCATGTTCCAAACGAATTGCAAAAAACTTGAGTTAATGGCGGCTGTTCAATGCGCAACGGCGCGGCGATGCGGTGTTAAAATAAATGATGTGCTAACGCCCGCGCAGAATCTGAGCTCCGGTGACATGATAAACCGCGGCGGTCCCGGCTTGGGACACCCGAGCTCACGAGCGTAAACAAATCGTTGCCGGCCTAGACCGCGTATTTCGCGACCGCGATCGCCATCGCCGACTCCGGATCGTAGATGTAAATCGTCCCGCTCTCAGCCCCGCCGCGCTTGATTAAGGTCGGCACATTCATCTGGCGCAGCCGCTCGTAGGCAATTTGCGGCACCAACGCTTCATAAGCGCCATAGTTTCCCTTCTGCGGTTCTGGGCCGCCGGTCCAAGCGGGCAACGTCATCGAGTTCGGCTCACCGATATCGTAGAGCGCGTCCAACGCGCCCTGCGCGGTGCCGCCGCCCGGCGGAAAGATCTCCGGGTTCATCATCCACTTGCCACTCGTCATCTCCGCATAGACGAGCCGCCCTTTGGCATCGAACACGCGGGCCAGCATCGAAGGGTTCGTGCAATCGGGCCCCAGCGCCTCGACCACCAATCTGTCCGCCGGCTGCGCGCTGGTGAACGAAACCGTGCGCTCGAACGCCTTGGCACACGCCTGAACCGGCGGCGCGATGGGCCGCGTCACGGGCCCGCAAACCTGATCGCACCCGCCAAGCGCCACGCCTGCCGCCAGCATCAAAGCCAATCCGCGCATGTCCTTAAGCCTCCGCTCGTAGTCGAGAGCCTCATTCCATGCGGCAATTCCGCCGGATTCAAGGGCCCGGCCGCCCTTGCCCCCAGTCCTCAAATCCGTATAGTCCGCCGCTTCGCAAACCGGCCGCGGCCGGAGGGCACGGGACGCAAAGTCCCTTGGGGCGGTTTTCGCCCGACAGCCACTCCCGGTCCATCGCAGCTCGCACAGCCAAGGGGGCCGTGCCAGGGGCGCCGCGGTCCTCTATGAGGCTCCCATGCCGTTATACGAGCATACCTTTATCGCGCGCCAAGACGCCGCGCAGACGCACGTCGAGCAACTGGCCGACCAGATGAAAGCCATCGTCGAAGCCGGCGGCGGAAAAGTCGTCAAACAGGAATATTGGGGGCTGCGTTCGCTGACCTTCAAGATCAACAAGAACCGCAAGGGCCACTACGTCCATTTCAATCTCGACTCGCCGTGGGCGGCCGTGGGTGAAATGGAACGTCAGCTCAAGCTGAACGAAGACGTCATCCGTCAACTGACAGTGCGCGTCGAAGCGTTCGAAGAAGGGCCCTCGGCCGGCATGCTGGCGAAGCAGGCGAAAGAACGCCGCGACGCGAAGTGGGGCCGCGGCCCGGATGAACCGTACGAAGCCGCCGAAGAAGGAGCAGCATCATGAGCGGCAGTTACGGCCACAGCGGTGGCGGTGCAGGTGGCGGCGGTGGTGACCGCGGCGGCCGGGAAGGTGGCGGCGGCTTCGGCG
>JANNEL010000286.1:0-1752 GCA_031378595.1 Alphaproteobacteria bacterium | reverse complement strand
TCACACCCAGCAAGGCTTCTTCATCGAAACCTTCATGGACGAACTGGCAACGGCGGCCGGCAAAGATCCGTTTGAGTTTCGCCGTGCGCACCTTGAAGGCGCACCGCGCCACAAAGCGGCGCTCGAACTGGTAGCCCAAATGGCGAACTGGGCGACACCGCCGGAAGCCGGTCGCGCCCGCGGTATCGCAATCCGCGACGCGTTCGGCACGATCGTGGCGCAAGTGGCCGAAGTCTCTATCGGCACCGACGGCCGCGCCCACGTGCACAAGGTCTGGAGCGCAGTCGACCCCGGTGAAGTCATAAATCCGGCGACGTTCACCGCCCAAATTCAAGGCGGCGCGATCTACGGCCTGACTGCCGCGCTCTACGGCGAAATCACGATCGACAAGGGACGCGTGGTTCAACAGAACTTCCCCGACTACGAAATGGTCCGCATGGCCGAAGCGCCGGTACACGAAGTGCGCTTCATCGAGTCCGGCGCGCGCACGGGCGGTGCGGGCGAGCCGGGGACGGCACCGATCGCCGCCGCCGTCGGCAACGCCATCTTTGCGCTGACGAAGAAGCGCATCCGCGAACTGCCCTACGCCAAAGCGACGCTGACCGCGGGCGCCAACGCCGGAGCGGCGAATGGCTAGGCGCTGGATTATTGCCATCGCGGTGGCAACCGCTGCGTTGCCGCTGGCCTTTGTTTACGCAAACGCCGCGGCGCCGGCGGACTCACCGTCCGTCGCCGCGTTTCGAACCGTCGCAAAGGTGCTGAACAGTCCGCGCTGCATGAACTGCCACACGATGGTGAACTGGCCGACGCAAGGCGATGATCGTCACCGCCACACGTTCAACGTCATGCGTGGGCCCGATAGTGCAGGACCGCCGGGTATGCGCTGCACGACATGCCACCAGGACAAGAACCAGGAGTCGATGAACATTCCGGGCGCCAAGAATTGGCGCATGGCGCCGGTCGCAATGGGCTGGACAGGTCTGTCGCCCGCCGCACTCTGCAAGGCGCTGTTGGATCCGACGAAAAATGGTGGCAGGGCGGGCGACAAGGTGATCGAGCATGTGCGCGCCGACGCGCTCGTGCTCTGGGCTTGGTCGCCGGGCGCGAAACGCAAAGCCCCCGATGTGCCGCACGCGACATTCCTGGCGGCCGCCGAAACCTGGATCAAGAAGGGCGCTGAGTGCCCGCAGCAATAGGAGCATCCCCCATGTCCAAGTCATTGACCGGAAAAACCGCGATCGTCACCGGCGCATCCAGCGGCATCGGCAGCGCGATCACAAAAGCACTCGCAGGCGAAGGCGCCGAAGTCTACGCCGTCGGACGCACCGAAACGGCGCTGAAAGCGCTCATCGCCGAGATCGCAGACACGGGCGGCAAAGCGCACGCCGTCGTCGCCGATTTGCGCGACCCCACCACGATTGCGGGCATCGTTGATCGCGCGGTCAAGGAAACAGGCCGCCTCAACGTCATGGTCAACAACGCGGGCTTGAGCCATCCGGATTCGATTGCGACCGGCAAGTTCGAGCACTGGCGTGAGATGTTCGAGACAAACGTGTTGGCTCTGCTGTCCGGCTCGCAAGCCGCGATCAAAGCGATGCGCAAGGGTAAGTTCGAAGGCCACATCGTCAACATCTCGTCGATCGCCGGCCGGCGCGAAGGGGCAGGGGTTTACGGCGCGACGAAAGCGGCCGTGAATACGATCGGCGAAACGCTGCGCGCCGAGCTCGAGAACGACTCCATTCGCGTGGTGCA
>JANNEL010000287.1:0-10904 GCA_031378595.1 Alphaproteobacteria bacterium | reverse complement strand
CGTTTCTCGCATGGACACTCGCCTTTCGCAAAGGGACAAGACATGACCGGACGCGTTGAAACTCGCCTGAAGGAACTTGACATCACGCTACCCAAGGCCGCGGCACCGGTTGCGAACTATGTCCCGTATGTCGTCACCGGCAACTTGGTGTTCATCTCCGGCCAAGTGACATTGGGCCCGAACGGCCTGGAATATGTCGGCCAAGTCGGCAAGGAGTTCAATGTGGAACAGGGCCAAGCCGCAGCCCGCCTCTGCGCGATCAATATCGTCGCGCAACTAAGGGAAGCCTGCGGCGGCAACCTCGACCGCGTGAAGCGCTGCGTGAAGATCACCGGCTTCGTCAACGCAATCCAAGGTTTCGCTCAGCATCCGGAAGTGGTCAACGGCGCCTCCGACACGATCGTGCAAATCTTCGGCGACCTCGGTAAACACGCGCGCGCCGCCGTCGGCGCAGGCTCGCTGCCGCGCAACGTCGCCGTCGAAGTCGAAGCCACATTCGAGATCGCATGACCACGAAACGGACGGCCGCACCAATGACGGCGCCGTCCGCCCGTCTCCTGGACGGCATGAAGGAAATAGCGCCATCCGTCTGGGACGCGCTCGCTAACCCGTCCGGTCACAGGTTCAACCCGTTCGTCGCGCATGCGTTCTTGAGTGCGCTCGAAGAGAGCGGGTCGGTCACGGCCAGCGCCGGCTGGCAACCCGCACACATCGTCGTCGAACAAGCCGGCCAACCGATCGCCGCGGCGCCGATGTACGTGAAGAACCACTCGTACGGCGAATACGTCTTCGATCACGGTTGGGCGCAAGCGTTCGAGCGTGCAGGCGGTGAATACTATCCGAAGCTACAAGTGACGGTGCCGTTCACGCCAGCGACCGGGCCCCGCCTCCTGACCGGCGGCAACGCGGCCGCCCGCGAACCGCTCGCCCGCGCGATGATGGCATTCGCACAAAAGCTCGAGGTTTCGTCGCTCCACATTACATTTGCACCGCAAGACGAAGCGGAAGCCTTGGCGCCGCTCGGTTTCTTGCAGCGCCACGATCAGCAGTTCCACTGGCGAAACGAAGGCTACCGATCCTTCGATGATTTCTTAGGCGCGCTTTCGTCGATCAAGCGCAAAAACCTTCGCCGCGAACGCGCCGAGGCAGGTAAAGACGGCATTGAGGTCGAGTGGTTGACCGGAAGCGGCCTGACGGAAACACACTGGGACGCCTTTTTTGCGTTCTACATGGACACCGGCTCCCGCAAATGGGGTTCGCCCTACCTCACGCGTAAATTCTTCAGCCTGGTCAGCCAAAGCATGGCGGACCGCACGTTGCTGATCATGGCCAAGCGCAACGGGCGCTACATCGCCGGCGCCTTAAACTTCATCGGCTCCGACACGCTCTATGGCCGCAATTGGGGCGCGCTCGAACACCATCCGTTCCTGCACTTTGAACTTTGCTACTACCAAGCGATCGACTACGCGATCCAAAACCGGTTGAGCGTTGTCGAAGCAGGCGCTCAAGGCGCTCACAAGCTTGCCCGCGGCTACCTGCCCGTTCGCACGCATTCCGCGCACTGGATCGCACACGCCGGCTTGCGTGACGCCGTCGCCCGCTACTTGAACGAAGAACGCCGTGCGGTCGGGGAGGAAATAGAAGCCATGGCCGAGCACGCGCCCTTCAAGAAGGACACCCAAGATGGCCTATGACCCGAACAACATCTTCGCAAAGATCGTCCGCGGCGAGGCACCCTGCTTCAAAGTTTACGAGGACGCGCACACGCTCGCCTTTATGGACATCATGCCCCAAGCCGAAGGGCACACGCTCGTGATCCCGAAAGAAGGCGCCGAGTCGATCTTCGACTTAAGCTCGGAAGCGGCAGCCGCTCTAATCGAAACGACAAAGAAGGTCGCCGCTGCCGTCAAAGAGGTGACGAACGCCCCCGGCATCATGCTTGCGCAGCTAAACGGCGCCGCCGCCGGCCAAACCGTGTTTCACATTCATTTCCACGTCATCCCACGCTCAAGCGGAATCGATCTGCAATTGCATGCGCGAGGCAAAGCGGACTTCGAACACGTGAAAGCTCTGGCGGGGAAGATCGCAGCGGCGATCAAATAGTGTCAGTTCGAAAGCGCGACACCGATCCGCGTCTTCGCACCCTCCGGCGTAAACATCACCGCGAACTTGCGCGTGATCTCGCACGCCGACGCAGACCAAGACTCGCTCCACGGTTTGCCGGGTAGCCGTGCCTTCGTTACGCTGCTATCGACCAAGAACGCCGGTTCGTCGCAATTGCCGCGCATCGCAATACCATTCGCCTCGCGCAGCACCAACGGAACGGCCTCCGCCTGCAAGCGCGCACCGGCGACCGAGCGCCCCGGCACGCCAAGCCGTAAGCCCGCAGGCACACCGACACGCGGGTAAAGGAAGATATTGTGCAGCCGAGGCGTCCAGCACCCTTTACCCATCACAGCGATGCGCCACACGCCGCGCTTGCTCGGCTCGATCCGCCTGGTCAGATCGTTCTCGTCGTAGTAGTCGGCACCGGCGAATTCGAAGATCCGCTTCATTCCGCACGGTGGTGCGATCAACCGGTCTAGGTTGATCATCGTCACCGCCATACGGTTCGCCATCTGCACAACCGTCTCGCCGCGTGCCAGGATCTGCGGGAACTGACCGCGGATAATCACGTCCTCGTCCGCGCGCGAAGGCGCGGCGAGGCTCGCCAATACGAATACGGCCAGAAGGATACGCGTCATTTCACCAGTTCGGGCTCGTGGGGCTCGGACTCCTCGTCGCCGTCGAAGTCATCGCCCGCCGTCGCCATCTTGGATGGCAATTGCGGCGCTTCGATGATTTCGAATGCGAGACCCGACCTGTCGGGTTTGACGGTCATCTTCACCGTGCCGCCACGCGCCAGCTTGCCGAACAAGATGTCGTCGGCCAACGGCTTCTTGATCGTGTCTTGGATCAGCCGCGCCAGCGGCCGCGCCCCGAACGCCTCGTCATAGCCGTGCTCGGCGAGCCACCGTGTCGCGTCCGGATCCAGTTCGAACGTCACATTGCGGTCGGAAAGCTGCGCCTCAAGCTGCAACACGAACTTCTCGACCACGCGCTCGATGATCTGCTGCGAAAGCGGCGCGAAACCGATAACCGCGTCGAGACGGTTGCGGAACTCCGGCGTGAACAGCTTCTTGATCGCTTCCGTATCTTCGCCTTCGCGGCGTCCACGCCCGAAGCCGATGGATTCCTTCGCGGCGTCGGAAGCGCCCGCGTTCGTCGTCATGATCAAAACGACGTTGCGGAAGTCGATCTTCTTACCGTTGTGGTCGGTGAGCTTTCCGTGATCCATCACTTGCAACAGAATGTTGAACAGGTCCGGATGAGCCTTCTCGATCTCGTCGAGCAACAGCACGCAGTGCGGATGCTGATCGACGCCATCGGTCAAAAGCCCGCCCTGATCGAAGCCCACATAGCCCGGCGGCGCGCCGATCAACCGGCTCACCGAATGCCGCTCCATGTACTCCGACATATCGAAGCGCAGAAGCTCGACGCCCATGATCTTCGAAAGCTGACGCGCAACCTCGGTCTTGCCGACGCCAGTCGGCCCCGAGAACAGATAACATCCGATCGGCTTCTCGGGATCGCGCAGACCCGCCCGCGCCATCTTGATGGCGGCTGAGAGCTGCTTGATCGCATCGTCCTGTCCGAACACGACGTGCTTCATGTTCATCTCAAGATCGCGCAAAGCCTCCGCGTCGTTCTTCGACACGGACTTCGGTGGAATGCGCGCCATCTTGGCGATGACCGCCTCGATCTCCTCGATACCGATGACCTTCTTGCGCTTGCCCTCGGGCAGCAGCATCTGCGAAGCACCCGTCTCGTCTATCACGTCGATCGCCTTGTCGGGAAGCTTGCGGTCGTTGATGTACTTCGCCGACAACTCGACCGCGGCTTTGATCGCGTCGCCCGTGTAGCGAACCTTGTGATAGGTTTCGAAATAGGGCTTCAGCCCCTTCAAGATCTTGATCGCATCGGGCACGGAAGGTTCGCCCACGTCGATCTTCTGGAACCGGCGCGCGAGCGCCCGATCCTTCTCGAAATGCTGGCGGAATTCCTTGTACGTCGTCGAGCCCATGCAGCGCAGCGTGCCCGACTGCAACGCAGGCTTCAGCAGGTTCGAGGCATCCATCGCCCCGCCGCTCGTGGCGCCCGCGCCGATCACCGTGTGGATCTCGTCGATGAAAAGAATGGCGCCCTTAAAGTGCTCCAACTCTTTCACGACGTTCTTCAATCGCTCTTCGAAATCGCCGCGATAGCGCGTGCCGGCGATCAACGCACCCATGTCGAGCGCAAAAATCGTGGCGTCCTTCAACACCTCCGGCACTTCGCCCTGCACGATCTTGCGTGCCAGGCCTTCCGCGATTGCGGTTTTACCGACGCCCGGATCGCCGACCAGCAAGGGATTGTTCTTCTGCCGGCGGCAAAGAATCTGGATCGTGCGCTCGACCTCCGGCTCCCGGCCGATCAGTGGATCGATTTTACCCGCACGCGATTTGTTGTTGAGGTTGACGCAATAGGCCTCAAGCGCCTCTGTCCCTTGCTTGACCGCCTTGTCGCCGGCCTCATCGCCTTCTTCGTCTGCGCCGCGCACAGGCCGCGATTCCGAGGCTCCTGCACGTTTCGCAATGCCGTGGCTGATGTAGCTGACCGCGTCGTAGCGCGACATATTCTGTTCTTGCAGGAAATAGGCGGCGTGGCTCTCGCGCTCAGCAAAGATTGCGACCAGGATATTCGCGCCCGTCACCTCTTCGCGACCCGACGACTGCACATGAATGACTGCGCGCTGCACAACGCGCTGAAAGCCAGCGGTCGGCTTCGCGTCTTCGCCGTCGTCCACGACCAGCGTCGCAAGGTCGGTATCGACATACGTGGAAAGCGTCCGGCGCAGCGCGTCGACGTCGACGTTGCACGCACGCATAACGGCGGCGGCATCCTGATCGTCGATCAGAGCCAGCAACAAGTGCTCCAGCGTCGCGTATTCGTGGTTACGCTCGTTGGCAAGCGCCATCGCGCGGTGGAGGGTGTTCTGCAGAGACTTCGAAAAACTCGCCACTAATGTTCGCCTTTCTTCAAACCCCTCGACCCGCCCCTTGACTGACTCAGTC
Organism: Alphaproteobacteria bacterium; assembly: GCA_031378595.1. Lineage (GTDB taxonomy): Bacteria > Pseudomonadota > Alphaproteobacteria > Micropepsales > Micropepsaceae > SZUA-430. The sequence continues at coordinate 5,751 of JANNEL010000287.1, read as the reverse complement.
TATCACTCTTTCTCCAGAGTGCACTGCAACGGGTGTTGGTGCCGCCTAGCGAAATCGATCACTTGTGCGACTTTGGTTTCTGCGACTTCGTACGTAAAGACGCCACAGATCCCAACCCCCTGCTGGTGAACCTGCAGCATGATGCGCTCCGCGTCCGAGCGCCCCTTGTTGAAGAAGCGCTCGAGCACATGCACGACGAACTCCATCGGCGTGTAGTCGTCGTTCAGCATCAGAACCTTATAAAGGCTCGGACGCTTCGTCTTCGGCCGCACTTTCGTGACCAAGCCGGTGTTCGGTCCTTGCCCGTCGCGGTCACCGTTCTGTTTCGTCATACCTGTCGTGCGCAGCTGCCAATACAGTTACTGCCATTAGATATGATCTCTGGCGCCAATGGAAAGCGCCCTGAAGGCGCATATCCCTGCGTTTTTCAGCGGGAGGACGGCTTGACAGCAGCGTCAACCAGCTTCAACCAGCGCAAGCTGCGCGCCCGGTTAACTCCCAAGTCCGAACGGCCGTAGACCGAGCGCGAATAGAGAGCGAGCGTAGCGCCCCCCTTTCCGTGTGGCAGAAACTGCACTGACACCAGGTCGGGGAAGTGGAAAATGGCCGATCGCTGCACGAAATCGTCGTAGAGCTCACGTTCATCGGCCAGAGTATGCGAAACCCGCGGCTGCGAGATGACGACGCTCAAGAAAGCCTGCCGCAGTTTCGCCGGCGTCACTGGAAACACCGGTGGTGCCTGGTCGACCGTCGCCGCCTTGCATAGGTCATCCGGTGCCATCAGGAATGTGTTCGGCGTGGACGGGCGGGTCAGGGTCTCAAAATCGACGCGGTGCAAGGACATGGTGCCAAGCGCAGCACGCCCAGAGGCCGTACGCAAGCGTGTCCCCCGATAAGCCTTTACGCAACGAAAAACGGGGCTGAAGACAGCGCGCCTTCAGCCCCGTCATATTGGTTTACTTAGTGTCTTATTCGGCTGCGCGGCCGAAGGGGCTCGCCTGACGAACGTCACGGGCGACTTCCGTCAAACGCGCGTTGAACGGCTCTGCAGCCTTCTTCGCAGCGTCCATGAACGTGTCGTTGGCTTTCGTGGCCTGTGCAACGAACGCGTCCAGCGAAGACTTCGCGAAGTCCGTCTGGACTTCCCAAGCCTCGTGCACGCTCTTGGCGCTGGCGACCGCTTTAAACGCGGCGACGCCGTCTTCCATTTGCTGCTTCGAGAACGCGAACCAATCGCCATTGATGCGCTCGAAAGCCTTCGTCATCGCGGTCGCGGACTGCATCCACGCCTCGACGCCTCCCTTGCCGAAGCCTGCGAAGTTCTCATAGGCCTTCGTCACTTGCTCCATACCGTGCTTCATCGCTTCGTTTCCGTTCTTCATGACCTGCTCCACCGTTTCGGTGTCGAATTTCGTTTTCGCCATCGTCTTGATCCTTTCCGCCCGCAGAGGGTGGTTAATTCCCCGTACGGATTCTGCGCAGCTGTGTCCGTTTTGTCGCGTCATGCTGCACTGCAACATCACGCTATATGAGGCGGCCTCGCTCAATTGTCAAGGCAAATTTGCTGCAGCGCACAATAAGCGGAGTCGCTTGTTCTCAATAGCGTTAACCAAAAGTAAATAACCATCCTGCGAAGCTCGAAGGCGCCGAATCAGGCTCAAAGCTGGCCGCCGAATAGTCGACGGCCACTGGCTGATTTCGGGGGGCCGTAGGCGATGTTAGGGCTTCTCAACCGCGAAATTTCTGACAGACTCGGCAACTTGTTGGTGTCGTGTCGGGGGAGAAGCGGTCCGATGGATGGTCTGCTTCTTGCTGACGCGTCCGCTATGGCGTTTGACCTCAATTAACGGGCTCGATCATGGTTTGGCGCGGCCAGTTGTGGCGATTTTTCTTAACGGTGCTCGTTTTGGCAGCGATCACGATGATCGCCGCCGATACCGCCGACGCGCGTAAACGCAAGAGCAGACCGCACCACCGCCGCCATGTCGTCACCGCGCCTGAGCCCTACGTCGAAAAATTCGCGGCCATCGTCATCGAAGCCAACAGCGGCAAAATCCTCTACGAGCGCATGTCGAACGACATCCGCTATCCGGCTTCGCTGACGAAGATGATGACCCTCTACCTGCTGTTCGAGCAGGTTCAGAAGGGCAACCTCACCCTTTCGACGCCCATGACGGCATCGTCCTATGCGTCGTCGCAAGACCCGACAAAGCTGGGCCTCGATGCCGGCGAAAAGATCACGGTCGAGGACGCCATCAAGGCGATCGTCGTGCGCTCCGCGAACGATGTCGCCGTCGTCACCGCCGAACATCTTGCGGGCACCGAGTGGGCCTTCGCCACGCGCATGACGCAAAAGGCGCGCGAGATGGGCATGGCGCACACGTCGTTCGTCAATGCCTCCGGCTTGCCGGATGAGAGCCAGCAATCGACGGCGTTCGATCTTGCGATTTTGAGCCGCCGCTTGATCACGGACTTCCCGCAATTCTATCCGTACTTCCGGCTGCAGAGCTTCTATTGGGGCGGCCGCAGCTTTGAAGGCCACAACAACCTGATGAAGTTCTTCGACGGTGCTGACGGCCTGAAGACCGGCTACACGCGCATGTCGGGCTTCAACCTCGCAAGCTCCGCGACACGCCAAGGCACGCGCCTCATCTCCGTAGTCATGGGTGGACGTTCAGCGCGTGATCGCGACATCCAAACCGCGGAACTGCTCGAAAGCGAATTCACGCGAATGGGCCTCGGACGTCCGGCACCGGTGATCATGGCGATGTCGCCGCTCGTCCTCGATGATGAGGAAGCTGCCGCCGAAGCAGCACAAAATAGCGCCACCGCATTCCGCCCCGATGCCGCGTCGCAAGTCGTGATGGCGGCCCCCTCGCCACAGCCCGCGGCACCGGTTGCCGCTCCCGGTGGCGCACCAGTCTATGCCACGCTCCCGTCCAGTCCTCGCGAGATCGGCCAAGGCGACATTGCCGATCAGGTGCGATCGAATCCCGTCGTGCACACCGGCCAATGGGGCATCCAAGTCGGCGCTCATTCGACGCGTGAAAAAGCAGAAGCGCAGCTGCAAGAGGTCACGACCCAGCAGCGTGCGATAATTGGCGGCGCTCGTAGCGCGATCGTCCAACTCGACGTGCGTGGCGAAACCTTCTACCGCGTCCGCTTCGGCGCCTTCACGCCTGCGAAAGCGGAATCCCTCTGCAAACAATTGCAGAAGAAAGGCACCTCCTGCCTCGTCGTTACGGATGGGGCCTGGGACCAAGCGAACGCCCGCGCGAGCCTCCCGATCGCGGTGCGCTAAGCCGAGCCGGGTCTATCCGACTTCGCGCCCACACCGAACAGCGACGGGCCGCCCGCGAAACACCAAAACGCAATAACGGGATCGCAGATCGCGCAGCCAAACGACGACATCGGAACGAAGGGAATGATCGGATTGCCGTAGAGATGGTGCATCACGTCCCACCCGGTGTGAAGCAGCCAGCCGACCCCGATGAACGCGTAGGACTGCAAGCCCTTGAACGCACAGTAAGTCACCAAGATCGTGAACGCGAACTCCCAAGCGCCGAACCCGCCGTTCAAGTAGGCCGCACCGGCGCCTGCAATCATGATGGCGTTGAAGTTTCGCCGGTGCGGCTCGGCGATGAACGAGCAAACCGAAATATAGACGAGCGCCACCGCTACCGGCGAAAGCAACTGAACAGGCGGCACGTCGAACAGCAGGTCGATCATTTACGTTCTCGCCGGTTGGTTTTTGTTGGTGATCCGATCTGAGCCCCGCGTGTCATCAGCGCTTGAACGGCGACCTCTGCCCGCCGGTCCGCCTTCGGATCACGCACGAACCGAAGGGAGGCGTGGTGGCTGAGATAAATCCCGCACAACTCCCAAACAAACTGCGCGGTATCCAGATCGCGGCGGAAGTGTCCGCATGCAATCGCTTGCTCCACATGCGCACCCAGAATCCGGCGCCACTCGCGCTCGAGCGCGAGCGCGTGATCCCGCACCGGTCCCTCCGCGTCATCCAACTCGAAGATGGCGGCGGCAACCGGACATCCGCCCGGCAAGCCCGCCCGCGCCGTCCACCCCATCCAGTTCGCGACGAGCGCCTCAAGCCTCGGACGCCCTTCGGCAGCTTCCACGGCGGGCGCAACAACATGCGCGTGCGACAACACGGCTGCGCGGTCGAGCAATTCAACCTGGACTTCTTCTTTCGATTTAAAGTGCGCGAACAGCCCACTCTTCGACATACCTGCGTGTTCGGCGAGTTGCCCAAAGCTGATGCCGCTCACCCCCTGAACGCTCAGCAGCTTCAGCCCGCGATCGAGAATGCGCACACGCGTTTCGGATTGCTTGTTCATGGCAACTCGAATAGCACGACCGGTCGTTCTATTTCAAGCCTACTCTCAGCTCGCTGCGGCGATCCGTGCCCGTTGGGGTAGTCGGAGCGCCGAGACCAGCGCCCACACCTCGGCGCGCGCCGCAATCTGGCCCATCGTAATGCCTTTGGTCTTGCCCTCGATCAGGTCGAGCACGGTCAGCCCCTTCGGAAACAGCTCGCGGTAGACCACGCGTTCCGTCAAACCCGGCGCCAAACGAAACCCGATACGCTGCGACAGCTTCGTCAGCGCCTCGCTCACCCGGCGCTGATTGCGCGTCTCGATGCTCGACATTCGGTTGCGCACAACCAGCCAATCGATCGTCTTGCGTTTTTCGATCATGTGCCGCTTGCGGCTCTCCCAGACGAATTCGGCATAGATCGACGGCGCCTTCGCTTCATAGGTCTCCGGATCGACGCCGGCCAACAAATCGAAATCCACGAAACTGTCGTTCAAAGGCGTGACGATGATCGACGCATTCGCATGCGCCGCGCGGCCCAATGCCGTATCCGCACCCGGACAGTCGACGACGATGATATCGCATTCGGCTGAAAGTTCACCGACCGCCGCAGCCAGTCGCCGCGCTTCCTCGCCCTCCGCCAGCGCTTTCGTCTCACGCCCCGATGCATGTACCGGCGCAAGTTTCGGCAGCGGATAGTTGCGTCCCGCGCGTTCCGACCATCGGGCGCGGTTCTCGAAGAAATGCGAAAAGCTCTTCTGACGATGATCGAGATCGATGCCACCGACGCGAAGGCCTGCGCCCATCGCACCCGCAACGAGATGAATGGCGACGGTCGTCTTGCCCGACCCGCCCTTCTCGTTACCGACGACGATCAACGGTGCCGGAAGTCCGGCCATACGCGCACCCTCGCTCACGGCACTGATTCGCCGAGTAGCACCAAGGGTACAACGCCATCAGCATTCGGGAGAAACCCTCCCGCGGTTAGCAATACGCTCCGTCGTCGAACTATCGCGGACGCTGAAATGTCGGCTGCGCCTGAGCAACGTCGCCAACGCCCTGGGGACACCGATCAAAGCCTTCCGGCGCCGGTTCGAATGCGACACCAACGCTCGCAGGCAACGGCGGATCGATCATCTGCGGTAAGCAAGCGAGTTCAACCGCGCTCGTCGTGGGGTTCAACTTGAAAAACTTCTGGCGACCATAAAGCTGCGCACCCACGTAGTTCCGCCCAATGGCGTCGAATGTCATCGCCACAAAGTGACGAACCTCAGGCTCGTCTGGCGCCAAGCTGAGCGCGCGGATCGCAATCGCGTGTGCGAGGAGACGTTCCTCGGGCGCATCCCCATAGAGAATCGCGTAACCGGCATTGAAGAGATCCCGCCAGGTCGGAGCTTCGATCCTGTTCAAAAGTGCCAC
>JANNEL010000272.1:0-2417 GCA_031378595.1 Alphaproteobacteria bacterium | reverse complement strand
TGCTTTTCAAGCGGCGGCCGACATTCCGCCGCCTTACGAACCCTATGGAATTGGCGCGATGATGGAACAAACGAAGTCGTTCCCGGCGGTTACGAAAGTGGCCACGGGCGGCCCCGCGGCCCTCGCTGGCGTCAAGGTGGGCGACCAGGTGATTGCGCTCAACGGCATTTACGCAAAGACGTCTGCGCCGTTCTATTTCTTCGCGCGCGGCCTTAACGGCCCCAAGGACAGCGTCGCGGAGTTGATCGTGCTGCGCAACGAGGCAGAGGTTCTGGTCATAAGGGCGAAGCGGACGGTGAGGCAGCGTTAGGCCATGCGGATCGAGAACCGGTTGTCGAAGATGTTGGGCGTCGACTACCCGATCGTGCAGGCGCCGATGGGGTGGATTGCGCGGTCGCAGTTGGCTTCGGCCGTGTCGAATGCGGGCGGGCTTGGGATCATCGAGACGTCGTCGGGCGAACTCGACGCGGTGCGCGAAGAAATCAAGAAGATGAAGCGGCTGACCACGAAGCCGTTCGGCGTGAACATTGCGCTGGCCTTCGTGCGCGATCCGAACATCGTGAAGTTCGTCGATGATGCGGTTGCCAAAGAAGGCGTGAAGTTCGTGACGACGTCGGCCGGCGATCCGTCGAAGTTTTGCCGCGAGCTGAAGGCGTTGGGGCTCACCGTCTTTCATGTGGTGCCGACATTGAAAGCCGCGCTAAAGGCGGTCGACGCTGGGGTCGATGGGCTGGTGGTCGAAGGCGGTGAGGGTGGCGGTTTCAAGAATCCGCAAGCCGTGATGACGATGGTGCTGTTGCCGCTGGTTCGCGAGAAGGTCGATGTGCCGATTGTGGCTGCGGGCGGCATAACTTGCGGGCGCACCATGGCGGCGGCTTTTGCGCTGGGTGCCGAGGGCGTACAGATGGGGACGCGGATGGTGTCTGCGGCCGAGTCGCCGGTACACGAAAATTGGAAGCGCGCGATCATCGAGGCCGAAGATACGAGCACGGTGTTTTTGAACCAGTTTTCGCGGCCGGCGCTTCGGGCCCTGCGTACCGAGAAGACCTCGCGGCTTGAGCGTGAATTGGTGCCTGGCTATCAAGGCCCGCCGGTGATGGCCGAGTTCGGCCACGCGAAGGACCTCTATTTCGGTGGCGATATGGAAGCCTCGATTGCGCTCTCAGGCCAGGTGGCGGGGCGCATCGATAGCGTGAAGCCGGTGAAGCAGATCATCGACGAGACGGTGGCCGAGTTCTACGAGACCATCGGCGGGCTTGGGCGGCGCTACGCCAAGGCTTAGGCTGGCGCTCGATTCGACAGGATAGATCAATGCTCGCACCGGCCTCCGTTTCGGATTATCGCGAATTGGCGCGGCGGCGGTTGCCGCGGTTGATGTTCGACTATGTGGACGGTGGGGCGTTTGACGAGGCGACGCTTCGGGCCAATCGCGATGACCTGAGCAAGCTGATGTTGAAGCAGAAGGTGTTGCGCGATGTGTCGTCGCTCGACACGTCGACAACTTTATTCGGGCAGCGGTTGGAGTTGCCGCTGATACTGGCGCCGATCGGGTTTGCCGGCATGATGGCGCGCCGGGCCGAGGCGCAGGCGGCGCGCGCTGCGGAGAAGGCCGGCGTTCCCTACACGCTCTCGACGGTCGGCATTTGTCCGATCGAGGAGGTGCGGCGCGCGACATCGAAGCCGTTCTGGTTTCAGCTCTACATGATGCGCGATCGCGGTGTGGTGAAAGAGATTCTCGCGCGGGCGCAAGCCGCAAACTGCGGGGCGTTGGTATTCACCGTGGATTTGCCGGTGCTCGGCACGCGCTACCGCGACATCCGCAACGGTATGGGTGTGCAACTGCCGTTGTTGTCGAAGTTGCGGATGGCGGCAAATTTCGCATCACGACCGGGTTGGATTTACGACGTCGGCATCAAGGGCCGGCCGCTGACATTCGGCAATCTCCAGGGCGTCGTGAAGGATGCCAAATCGCTTGGTGCGTTGCTCGCGTGGACGACGACGGCGCTCGATCCCAGCGTCACGTGGAAGGATCTCGAATGGGTGCGCGGTCTATGGAAGGGGCCGCTGATCTTGAAAGGTGTGCTCGATCCTGACGACGCAAAGGAAGCAGCGGCGACGGGGGCCGATGGGTTGATCGTGTCGAACCATGGCGGGCGGCAGCTTGATGCCGCGCGTTCGTCGATTTCAGTGTTGCCGAAGATTGTCGACACCGTGGGCACGAAAACGACCGTGCTGATGGACGGCGGCATTCGCTCGGGCCAAGACGTGACGCGGGCGCTGGCACTTGGCGCGAAGGCCTGCATGATCGGGCGCGCGTGGGTCTATGGCGTCGCGGCGAAAGGCGAAAAGGGCGTGACCGCCGTGCTTGAGACGATGAAGCGCGAACTGCGAACGAGCATGGCGCTTATCGGCAAGGC
>JANNEL010000226.1:0-8810 GCA_031378595.1 Alphaproteobacteria bacterium | reverse complement strand
CGTCAAAACGATTCCTTAGCCGTGACGCAATTACGATCACTCTGTTAGCGGCAGAGTATGTGCAATGCCTCTCTTCACGGGCACGACACAAGGCGGGATATTCGCAGATCGCGTGCGCAAAGCGGGCGAGCATCGACCTGCGCCTGCACCGCAGAGCGGCACGCGACCGCAGGAGATGCGGTTGCCGCGCGACCCCGTCTTTGCGGACGCAACCCTCATCCTGCCAAGCGGCAAGTTGCCTGCCGTGGTGACGAACGTGAACGCTTTGGGCGCCAGAGTCGAGTTCACGACCAACCACACCCTGCAAGGCGATATCGTGCTTGTGGCGCCCGTCCTCGGTCTCAACAGCCGCGTGCGCATTGCGTGGCAGAAGGGCGGCAGCGCCGGGCTCGTCTTCGTGAAGCCAGAACAGGGCGCCGGCTCACCCCTCTCTTCGGCGCGGCCAAAAATCAACGTTTAGCTCCGGATTAAGCGCGGCCGCGGCTTTGCCGCGCGCGTTGCCGAGCGGCCGAAGTTTTGCGCGTGCCAGCGTGAGAATGCGCTGAGGCTCGAAAAGCCGAGGAGCTCAGAAATGGCGGTCAAGCTTCGCCGCTTGTCCCGCAAATAAGCCTTCAGTAGCCGCAGGCGCGCCTGATGCAACAGCTGGCGGAACGAGGTTTGTTCTTGCGCTAGCTTGCGATGGAGCGTGCGCCGGTCGAAGCCCAATGCGTTCGAAACGCGCTCGGCTGTGGAGCGGCCGGAGGCGAGGCTTGCGAGCACGAGTTCGAGAACCTTGTCTCGCATACGCGCGCGCTCTTGGCCCCTCAGCGGGCGAACGTAGCGCTCGATCTCGCGGGCCATCACGGGGTCGGCGTTGGGAACCTTCAAGGCGAGGTCGCGGCGCGCGATGGCGATGCCTGCAAAATCCTGATCGAAGGCGAGGTCGCAATCGAACACGCGCCTGTGTGTTTCGCGCGTGTGGGGCGGGGCGTGCTCGAAACACACCAACGTGGGCCGCCAGGATTCGCCCAAGAGCGCGCGCACGCTGCGCACCAATGTGCCAAGCGTCAGTTCGGCCGACTGGCGCGGCAGCGGGCCGCCTGCGCCCCGGCAATGCAGGATGACGAGATCGCCTGCCTCTTCGAGATGCAGGTTCAGCGACTCATTCTGCAGCCAGACCAGCTGCATGATGGCCTCGACCACTTGGCGCAACGTCGCCTGCTCGCGCAGTACCAGCGCGATCGGGCCCAAGTTCGAAAGGCGCCGCTGCCTGGCAAGCCGCAGCCCGAAGTCTTCGAGCCCCGCGCGCGCCGCGGTCGCTTCGAGCAGTTGGGACACGGACGCTGCGCGAATCTTGAGGTCGGGGTTGGTGAGGGCGCTGACTGGAATAGCCGCCGCCCGAACCAAGCGCACTGGGTCGAGCCCGATCGAACGCGCGAGCTCGGCATAGCCGGTGAGAGCGGCGCTGCGCACGAGGGACGTCATGTGCCAAAATCTCAATTAAATGTCCCAAAATGTCAAACGCGATGCGACGCGGCGCCTTAGCCTGCTTCGAGCAGCAAAGGAGCAAAGACTATGGATCAGCAAGGCCTGAAAGCGGTGGCAGCGATGGTGGGACGCGCGCGCGATCCCTATGACTCGATCGCGGTTCGCCCGTTGACGCCGATCATCGGCGCGGAGATCGAGGGCGTCGACCTGTCGCGCGAATTGTCCAACGCGCAGTTTGCGGAGGTCAGGCGCGCGTTCCTCGAGCACCATGTCATCGTGCTGCGCGACCAGAAGATTACCGCGGAAGATCACAAGCGCTTCGGCCGCCGTTTCGGCGTTCTGCATGTGCATCCGTTGCAAGCGATGAAGCAAGGCGACAACGAGCGCCTTGAGGTGAAAGCGACGAAGGATTCGAAGTACGTGGCCGGCGAGGACTGGCACAGCGACGTGACCTGCGACGTCGAACCGCCGCTCGGCTCGATGTTGCACATTCACGAGACGCCTTCGATCGGCTGCGGCGGGGACACTTTGTTCGCCAACATGCACCTCGCCTACGACATGCTGTCGCCTGCGATGCAGAGCTTCCTCGGCGGCCTGACCGCGGTGCATGACGGCGCGCTGCCCTGGGTTCAGGTTTACGGCGTCAAGCCGGATCAGCCTTTCGCGAAGAACGAGCATCCGGTCGTCATTCGCCACCCCGATACGGGCGCCAAGATCCTGTTCGTCAATCGCGGCTTTACCTCGCACATCGTAGGTCTAAGGCGCGCCGAAAGCGACACGCTGATCGAGATGTTGTTCAGGCACGTGGAGCGGAACCCCGTGCTCACCTGCCGCGTGCGCTGGACGCCCAACACGCTGGTGTTCTGGGACAATCGTTGCACCCAGCATCACGCGCTTTGGGATTACTACCCGCTGTCGCGGTCGGGACATCGCGTGTCGATCATCGGCGAGCGGCCTGCGGCGTAAAGGGAAACCTTGGCGCGTGTGCGCTCAGTCCCCCTTCGCATTCGCTTCGCTCAAGCTTAGGGGGACACTCCTTCGCCTATATCGCCTTCGCGTGTCTTACGCGAAGTGGCGTAAGCCACCCGAAGCCGAAGGCGAAGGATGGTGGGCGTGACAAGGATCGAACTTGTGACCCCTACGATGTCAACGTAGTGCTCTCCCGCTGAGCTACACGCCCACTTCTGTCGACCGCGGAAACGCTCCCGCGTTCGGGAGGCGAACCGTATAGCGATGCCTCCCACTCAAAACAAGATGTCAGCGGGCGAGCGCGAGTTTCGCCAGTTCCGGGGCTTTCCACGCGTACTGGCGGCGCGGCAGACAGCCGGGGCGGTAGGGCTGAATGGCCGCAGCCGCGGTCACGCTGTCAGCGAGCGCTTCGACGGCGGCTTTCAGGTTCTCCAACGGGACGGACGCGAACAGACGGTGCTTGACCGTCGCGTCGTGCACCAGCTCGTGGATGAGGATGAGGTCGGTGCAGGCTTCGATCGCGTCGGTGCTGACATAGACGATGCCGCCGGCATAACCGCCGTCGTTGCCCTGCAGATAGAGGTGCGATGCGCTCACGAATTCGAGCGTGGGTGGTGGCGTTTGCGCGTAGCCCGAAACGTCGACGCCCTGCCCTTTCATGAGCGCTTCCACGCGGGCCATTGTGGCGCCAAGATCGAGCTCATCCGCATTCGCCGTACATGCGAAGGTCAGCAGCACCATTATGGCCCCGAATATACGCACGTCCCGCCCCCTTGAGGTTTCTCAAAGGAGTGTCGGCGTTCCGGGTAAACGTGGGGTTCGCGAAACCCACCTCAAACCTAATTGTCATGGTCCGCGAAGGCGGATCATGACAGTCAGGTTGGAGACGAGCTAACTAAGCGGCGGCCATGAAGCGTTCGACTTCGTTCACGATGTCGCGAAGGTGGAACGGTTTGGAGAGGACTTTGGCGTCCTTCGGGGCGTTGCTTTTCGGGTTTAGGGCGACGGCCGCGAAGCCGGTGATGAACATGATCTTCATGCGGGGCGCGACGTCGGCTGCTTTGCGGGCGAGCTCGATGCCGTCCATGACGGGCATGACGATGTCGGTCAGGAGCAGATCGAAGCGGCTGCCCGCTTCTAAGCAGTCCAGGGCTTCGTCACCTTGCGAAAACGAGGCGACCTCGTGGCCCGCCTTCTCTAGCGCCGTGGCTAGAAAGCGGCGCATCGATTCGTCGTCTTCGGCGAGTAAAATCTTCGCCATGGGTCCTTACGTGCCCCCGGTTTTCGGTTGTCCGCCGGCCCACCCCGGCATGCACTTAGCGAATCCTACGGCGGATTGCCTGCAACAGCCAAGGCTTTGCTGCCGCACGGTTAGTTTTGCAACCTGCGTGCGGCGGCAGCGGACTTGATCGCGCAGGGCTTCGATGTTCCACTAGAACCTATCAAACAAAGGTTAAATCGTGCGGCTAACAGGCGGTAGCGACAGGCGGGGCTCTTCTATCGATCCCCCATTCGAAGTGGTCGCACCGGCGGAACAGACCCTGCCGTTCGTGTTCGCCTCGCCGCATTCGGGGCGGGTTTATCCCAAGAGTTTTTTGCAGGCGACGCGTCTCGACGGAACGTCGATCCGGCGTTCCGAGGACAGTTTCGTCGATGAAATCTTCGGTTCAGCGCCGGCTTTGGGCGCGCCGCTGCTCAAAGCGCACTTCCCGCGCGCCTTCGTCGATCCGAACCGCGAGGCTTATGAGCTCGACCCCACCATGTTCGACGGGCCGTTGCCGCAGTTCGTGAATGCGCGCAGCCCACGGGTGACGGCGGGCCTCGGCACGATCGCCCGCGTCGTGCGCGATGGGGCCGAGATCTATCCGCGCAAGATCAGCTTTGCCGAGGTGCAGGCGCGGATCGAGACCTATTACAAACCCTATCACGCGGCGCTGCGCGGCCTGATCGAATCCACGCACAAGCAGTTCGGCTATGCGGTGTTGATCGATTGCCACTCGATGCCTTCGGTCGGTGGTCCCTTGGACCAAGACATCGGCGCGACGCGTCCCGACATCGTGCTGGGCGACCGTTTCGGCACGTCGTGCGCCAGGCGTTTGACCGACATGATCGAGCGTGCGCTGGGCATGCAGAACTTCGCCGTCGTTCGCAACAATCCGTATGCGGGCGGCTTCTCGACGGAGCATTACGGGCGTCCGGCGCTTGGGCTGCATGCGCTGCAGATCGAGATCAATCGCGCGCTTTATATGGACGAAGAGCGGATCGAGCGCACCGCCGGCCTCAAGCGCGTGACCTCGGCGATGACGAACCTGGTGCGCGCGATGGGCGAAGTCGATTGGCGCTATCTGCGTTCGACCTTGCCTTCCAGCCAAGCGGCGCAATGACGCTTTCGGTTCGCGACGCGAGCTTGAGCGATATCGCTCAGCTGCACGCCATCTATTCGCATCACGTGTTGCATGGCCTCGGCACGTTCGACGAAGTGCCGCCGTCTCTCGCGGAGTTTGAGGCGAAATGGCGCGAGTCTTTGGCGCATGGGCTTTCCTGGTTGGTGGCGATCGATGAGAGCGTGGCGCTTGGCTTTGCTTACGCGTCGTTGTTCCGGCCGCGCACGGCTTATCGCTACACGGTCGAGGACTCGGTCTATATCCGCGACGATTGTCGCAAGCGCGGCATCGGATCGGCGTTGCTTGCGCCGCTCGTTCAGCGCTGCGAGGCGCTTGGTGCGCGTCAGCTCGTGGCGGTGATTGGCGACAGCGGCAACACGGCCTCGATCCGGCTGCACGCCAAGCACGGATTTCGCCAAGCGGGGACGGTCGCCGGCGCGGGCTTCAAGTTCGGCCGCTGGGTCGACATCGTGGTGATGCAGCGCGCGCTCAACGGCGGGGCGAGTGGCGTTCCCCCCGAGGGTGCCGGTTGGGGTTAAGAAAAAGGGCCGCGAGGCGGGTGCCAAGCGGCCCAAGTTTAAGGGAGGAAACGCCCAGGAATGGGCTGCGGAGAAAGGCTTTCGCCTTACTGCGCTGCAGCAATATGAGAGAGGCGGGGGAATAAATCAAGTGTTAAATGTTCACTGGCTGCACTGACTCTGTCACCTATGTCGTTGATTACGCTCAGTATTAACGCCCGACCTGAGAATTCCGCAGCGTCAAGAAATGGGGTCGGCGCCATTCCATTTGTTGCTGCACTGCAACAGAGGGGATTTGGGTGTCCCTAGGAATCCTTGGGGTAGCGGTTGCCGCGGCTCGCCCAAGTGCGGCAGATTCAGGCTCTCGGTTTCAACCGCTTATTCCGTCCCTCCTGGGCCCCCACCGATGCGAATCTTGATAGCGACCGACGCGTGGGCGCCGCAGGTCAACGGCGTGGTGCGTACGTTGGAGACCTTGGGGCGCGAACTCGAGCGGCTGGGGCACGTCGTCAAATTCGTGACGCCGGAGGGGTTTCGCACCGTACCGATGCCGACCTATCCGGAGATCAAGCTGGCGCTGTTCGCCAGGCGTGCGGTCGGGCGGATCATCGATGCGTTCAAGCCGGATGCGATCCACATCGCGACCGAAGGGCCTGTCGGCCTTGCGACACGGCGCAACTGCATGCGGCGGGGCTTGTCGTTCACGACGTCGTTCCACACGCGCTTTCCGGAATACATCCACGCGCGCTTTGGCATTCCGACGGCGTGGAACTATGCGGGCTTGCGCTGGTTTCATGGGCCCGCGCAGGCGGTGATGGTGGCGACGCGCACGCTTGAGCGCGATCTGACGAAGCGGGGCTTTAAGAATCTGCGCCTGTGGTCGCGCGGCGTGGATGTTGAGCTGTTCAAGCCCGGCGCCAAGGATTGGCTCGATCTGCCGCGGCCGGTGTTTCTGTACGTCGGGCGCGTTGCGATCGAAAAGAGCGTCGAGGAATTCATGAAGCTCGACCTTCCCGGCTCGAAGCTTGTGGTCGGCGACGGGCCGCAGTTGGCCGAGTTGCGGGCGCGCTATCCAAAGGTGCGTTTCGTCGGGCCGAAGTTCGGGGCGGAACTCGCAAAGCATTATGCGGCGTGCGACGTCTTTGTCTTCCCCTCGCGCACCGACACGTTCGGGCTTGTGGTGCTTGAGGCATTGGCGAGCGGGCTTCCGGTTGCCGCGCATCCCGTGCAGGGGCCGAACGACATCATCGGCACGAACACCACCGTCGGGATCTTGGACGAAGACTTGGGTGTCGCGGCGCGACGGGCGCTGCTGCTCAAGCCAGAGACGTGCCGGGCTTTCGCCACGGGGTTCTCGTGGGAAGCCTGCACGCGCCAGTTCCTGACGAACCTGGCGCAGCCGCAGGAGCGAGTTAGCTAACTCTTTCGAAGCGCGGCGTACTACACTCCTCGAATGTGATTTGAGGTGACGATGCTCCGCAAGGCGACGAGCGCGTGGTCCGGCTATTGGCGGCTCTACATTCCAAAGCTCGTGACGGTGCTTCAGGAGGGCTACGACCTCCCGCGCTTTCGCGCCGACGTCTTGGCGGGGCTCACTGTCGCGATCGTGGCCCTGCCGCTATCGATGGCGCTTGCGGTCGCGAGCAACACGACGCCGGATCGCGGGCTCTACACAGCAATCGTTGCCGGCTTCCTCATCTCCGCGCTCGGCGGCTGTCGCTTTCAGATCGGCGGGCCGACCGGCGCGTTCGTCGTCGTGGTGTTCAACGTCATCGCGACGCACGGGTATGACGGCCTTGTCCTTGCGACGCTGATGGCGGGCCTCATGCTGATGCTGGCTGGGTTCGCGAAGCTTGGGACGTTCGTCAAGTACGTTCCGACGCCGGTGGTCACCGGTTTCACGAGCGGCATCGCGCTCATCATCTTGACCAGCCAAGTGGCCGAAGTGTTCGGGCTGCATCTGAACAAGAACCCATCCGAGTTCATCGAGAAATGGATCGCCTATGTGGCCGCACTGGACACGTTTCAGCCGGCGACGTTCGCGGTCGCGATGGCCTCGCTCGCCGCGATCATCGGCTGCAGGCTTTGGCGTCCGCAGTGGCCGATGTTCCTGATCGCAATCGGCGTTGGTGCGTTTGCCGTTTGGGCGCTTTCGCTTCCAGTGGCCACAATCGGCACGCGGTTTGGGGCCTTGCCCGCTTCGTTGCCTATGCCGCAGCTGCCGGAGATCACGCTGACGCGCGTGCGCGAGTTGCTGCCATCCGCGTTCACGATGGCTTTTCTGGCCGGCGTCGAGTCTTTGCTTTCGGCCGTCGTGGCCGACGGCATGACGGGACGGCGCCACCGCTCGAACAGCGAGTTGGTCGCGGCCACCAACATACGCGCCGGCGCCTACTCGCCGGTCGCAGGCATCGCGCATGCGCTGTTCATTCTGCTGTTTGTCTTGTTGATGGCGCCGGTCGCGAGCTTCATCCCACTGGCCAGCCTCGGTGCCGTGCTGATTGTCGTCGCCTGGAACATGGCGGAGGTGAAGAACTTCCGGCACCTGCTGAAGGCGCCGCCTGCCGACCGAGCCGTGCTGCTTACGACGTTCGTGCTGACGCTCATCACCGACCTTACGACCGCGATCGAGGTCGGCGTCGTGCTGGCGGCGCTCTTCTTCATGCATCGCATGGCGAACGCCGTGGAGATATCGACCGCGGCCAAGGTGATCGACGACGACGTCGACGATTATTCGCGCCAGCGCACGGTCTACGCGCGGCGCACCGACATCCCCGACGACGTGGAAGTGTTCCGGATCGACGGGCCATTCTTCTTCGGGGCGGCAGCGCGGCTCGGCGATGTTTTGGACAGGCTCGGAACGCCGCCCAAAGCCTTCATCTTGCGGATGGGCAATGTTCCCTTGATCGACGCATCGGGGGCTGCCGCGCTCGAGAAGTTCATCGACGACGCGGCGCGGCGCGGAACCCGCACGATCCTGTGCAACGTGCAGGGCGAGGTGGAGCAGGTCATTCGGGCGTTGGGATTGACAAGCAAACCGTCGGTTTCGCAGGCGAAGAATCTGCAAAAGGCGCTGCTCGCCGCGCGGGAGATCGCGCGTTAACGCGCTCGCGTTCTTGGCAGTATGAATCGCCCCGACGGCGCACGCGTTCGAAGGCGTTCGCGATTTTGGGGAATGAAAGCAATTCTTTGTTGCAAATCCGCTTCGCCCGAAGGAGGACTGCGTCGTCACGCGTGGGTGACGGTTGCGGGCGAACTCGGACTCGAATACGCGAATGGACGATTCAAATCGAGACGGTCAAGGGGATAAGATCGTGTTTTGGGGCCGCTCGCCGCTCGACAAGTTGATCGACGGCTATCGCACTTTTCATCGCACGACGTTCGTGCGGCAGCGCAGACGCTTCGAGCAACTGGCATCGAAGGGCCAGAAGCCGAAGGTCCTGATCATTTCGTGCTCCGATAGCCGCGTGTC
>JANNEL010000115.1:0-6640 GCA_031378595.1 Alphaproteobacteria bacterium | reverse complement strand
AAGGCGATCGGCGCGGAACCGAAGACGAGCGGCGAGATTTCGCGCAGGTTGCGCATCGTCTCATCGAACATGCCGGGGATCGGCTTGCCGTTGTCGAGATAGACCGTGCCGCCCGAGTTCAAGTTGCCGTTAAAGCCGATGTTGCCGGCGGAGATGTGGTTCCACGGCATCCACTCCAAGCTTTCGGGAATTTCGTCGGGGTTTGGCGGCTCCGCGCGCAAGGATTCGCCGCCTGCGATCACGGCACACATCATACCGTGCGTTTGGATGACACCCTTCGGCATGCCGGTGGAGCCGGACGTGAAGAGATATTTCGCAACGGTTTCATGGTCGATCTTGTCCATCGACGCGCGCACAGCCGGCCCTGCGTTCGTTTGCAGCAAACTTTCGTACGAAGTCGACGGCAGGTCGGGCGCCGGAACGACGGTCACGACCTCGATGCCTGCGAGGTCGAGCGCTTTGATCGCGCGTTCGTAGAGCGGGCCGTTGTCGACGAAGATCATTTTCGGCTTCGTGAGCGCGGCCACATGGCGAAGCTTGCCGTGATCCTGGCTGAACAGCGAATAGGCGACGGAGACGGGTGCGACCGGCACGCGCGCTTTCATGGCACCCAACATCATCACAGCGTGCTCGATCGAGTTGCCGGAGGGGATGAGGAGCGGCGTGTCGGGGCCGAGGCCGCGGTCGAGCAGCGCTTGGGCGATGGCGCTCGCACGCTGGTTCATCTCGCCGTAGGTGATGTAGCGCCAGGGGCCTTGGGGCGTGCGCTGGGCGAGCAGATTGCGCGTCGGATGTTGGCCCGCGCGCTCCTCCAGCAGATGCGCGATCGAGCGGTGCATCGGCCCGAGGTCGTAGAGAGAGCGGACGATGTAACTGCCGTCGGCGCGGCGCTGCGAATAAATTTTCGGGGGCAGCATCGGTAGCGGCTTGAACGGCGGCAGGGCTGTGGCCGTCGCGGTCATGGGCGGTTCCTTCCTTATTGTCGAATGGCTCGTGTTCCCTGATATTGCACGCAAAAGGCCTCGGAGGAAAACGTCTCATGCCCAAGTCTGCAAAACACATTTCTGCTGCGGAGGCGGCGGCCCTGGTGAAGCCCGGGCATTGGGTCGACTATGCGCTTGGGATCAATCAGCCGGATGTTTTCGATGCGGCGTTGGGCGCACGCGCGAGCGAGCTTTCGGATGTGAACGTGCGGGGCTGTCTTTCCGTGCGGCCGCGCGCGATTTTGGACAAAGATCCGGAAGGCAAATCGTTTCACTGGTGGAACTGGCATTTCAGCGGCTATGACCGCACCAAGCACGACGTGGGGCGGTGCGGGTACATTCCGTTGAACTTGGGCGAGGTACCGGACTACTACCGCCGCTTCCTGCCGCGCACGGACATTGCCGTGCTGAAAGTGCGGCCGAAGGATGCGAATGGCGTCTACAATTTTGGTCCGACGCATGTGTGGCAGCGTGCGGTCGTGGAAACCGCGAAGATCGTGATCGTCGAGTTGACGCCGTCCCTGCCCCATGCTTGCGGCGTCGAGTGCGGCGTACATGAGAGCGAAGTCGATTACGCGATCGACGGCAACGATCTGCCGACGCCCGAGCTTCACAACCCGAGCCCAAGCGAGGTCGATCACACGATTGCGAACCGCGTTCTTGCCGAGATCGAGGACGGCGCCTGCGTGCAGATCGGGATCGGGGCGATGCCGAATGCGGCGTGTACGCTGCTGGCGCAAAGCGGGATCAAGGACCTTGGCATTCACACCGAAATGCTGACCGACGGGATCATCGATCTCGTGAAGGCCGGGCACGTGACGGGGACGCAGAAGAAGCTGAACCCAGGCAAGGTCGTGTACACGTTCGCGCTGGGGTCAAAGGCGATGTACGACATGATCGACGGCAACGACTTATTCGAGGCACATGCTGTCGACTATACGAACATGCCGCACAACATCATGCAGAACGACAAGGTGGTGTCGATCAACAACACGACGCAAGTCGACCTTCAGGGGCAAGCCGCTTCGGAATCGGACGGCCATCGCCATCTGACCGGCACCGGCGGGCAGCTGCAGTTCGTGCGCGGCGCGTATGCATCGAAGGGCGGGAAGTCGTTCATGCTCCTCTCGTCGACGTATGAGCGCAAAGGGCAGCGCAAGAGCCGGATCGTGCTTGACCTTACGCCCGGCAATATCGTCACCACGCCGCGCTCGGACATTATGTATGTCGTGACCGAATACGGGATGGTCAACCTGAAGGGGAAATCGACGGCCGAACGTGCGCGTGCGCTGATCGGCCTTGCGCATCCCGATTTCCGCGAGGGCCTTGAGCGCGACGCCCGCGACGCGGGATTGCTACCGCGCTGGTTTGCTATGGGCGGCTGAGGTCGAATTCCAGGCGCGGCAGCCAGCGGCCCGGAATCGAACCCGACGGCGCGCGGCCGGCGTCGCGGGCACCCATACGGCGATAGAAATCGGCGGCGCCAGGGTCGGCATCGATCACGAGCGTGCGGGCGCCGCGGTCGCGCATCGCTTCGACAGCCCATGCAAATAAGAGCCTGCCTGCGCCCGATCTCATGGCATCGGGAGCCACGAACAGTTTTTCGAGCGAGGCCGCGGAGCCGGTCACTGCGACCTGCACGACGCCGACGATAAGTCCGCCGTTCTCAGCGACCTGAATGCTCGAATCCCGCAAATCGCTTGGCGCAAGCGTCAGTTCGGCGCGGCACGCTTCCATGAAAGCGGCGTCATATCCCCAAACAGCTTTCGAGCGAAAACACAAATCGCTTAGCGCCGCGAGATCGGCTTCGCGGGCTGGACGCATGCGAACGTCGGAGAGTTGTGTCATGGCGCATAAAAATCACGACAGGTTGGGGCGATCAACAGGTCGGCTGTGCGCGCGCATTCGAATCCCTAGATGTATAGAGCCCTGTCGCCATGGTTTGCGCGAACTGCGATATGTGTCCGGCGCTCGAGCATTGTGGGCGATATGCGAGCGCTGCGCCTCAACCGCAGTTCGATTTCATATTCGCGCACTACCCGATCAGTTACCTGATTGGCGTGAAACACTTCCGACGCACGACACGTTACGTCGAGTTAACGCACCCGACGACAACGGGAAGCGACTTCACAACCGTCGATTACATCCTGGCGCTGAAAGATCGCCGGCGCGTGCGACACGCGGACACGGTGATCAGAATTTTTTCGCGAACAATTTTTCGCGGACTCTTCTCAGCGTGTTTCGAATTTCCGCGACGCTCAGTGTGCAGAGTTTTTTTCCAACGTAGGATGTGCGATTTCTCTCGTTGACTTGGCGTTCCGCATGCGCGAAGTTTTCGCGACACTTCGGTGACGCCCCGCCTGCACGGTGTTCTTCGCGCAGGATCGCCCCCAGAGATACCGGGTCACCCCCCGGACGAGACGGACGCAAGAACGATGATAGAGAACACGCACGCTCGCAGTCACATTTCGCAGAGAAGCGTGCGAGCGTCGACGTCTTAGTTCTCGGGCCCGAAGCCCACTTCACCCTTAAAGGAGTTTGATTACCGCGCACGGCATCGTGCGCGTACGAGAGACTCTTGTTTCTACGCGTTGCAACGACACAAAAAAACGAGGGAGCATCAACATGCACATCTCACAACCCGCTATTGCCCAAAACAGCCTGGCCGACTTTTGGCCGCGCGTGCTCGCCGTTCTGCACGCAGAGCTAGGCGAACACCGTTACAGAATGTGGATCGCGCCGATCAGCTTGAAATCCGCTGATCAGGACCGCGTCGTGTTGCACTGCGCGACGCCGTTCCATCACGCCAACGTTCAAGCGAAGTTCGGCGACCGCATTAGCGCGCTGATTGCGCAGTTTTCACGAATCGAGCGGCGCGTGGATTTCGTGCTCGACCGGCCTGCCCCGCAACCGCGCGATCCGCAGCCCTTGTTCGACGGTTTAGCCGCAACGGATGTGGCACCGGCGAAACGCACCACTGTCGATATGGTGAAGCGGCACGTCGCCGAAAAATATGGCCTGAGTCAGGGCGACCTTGAGTCGAGGAGCCGCAAACGCGACGTGGTTCGGCCGCGCCAGGTGGCATTTTACATCGCGCGCAAGCTAACCGACCAGTCGTACCCGCAGATCGCGCGCCGGTTCGGACCGCGAGATCACTCGACGATTCTGCACGGCGACAAACTCATCGAAAAGATGGTCGCCGAAAGTCCCGCATTCGCGGCGGAAGTCGACGCTCTCATGCGTTCTATCCGCGACAGCAATCCGAGCTAGAATAACAACAAACGCGCTTGGGTCGCGCGGTGGTCCGCTCTGCGATGGGCGGGCCGCCGCGTCTGCGCGTACTACAATAGCCTCTTGAGGACGTTCTCATGCAACAGACGATCGACCGCGCTGCGATTGCAGATTGTTGGCCCGGAATTGTGCCGTATGTGCGGTGTACGCCGGTGTTGGATGCCGGGCGCGTCGGGGCGGCGCATGTGTCGCTCAAGCTCGAATATCTGCAGCACGCGGGTTCGTTCAAGGCGCGCGGCGCATTTGCCAATTTGACAATGCGTGCGGTGCCGCGGGCCGGCGTCGTTGCGGCGTCGGGCGGCAATCACGGCGCAGCGGTCGCCTACGCGGCGCAAACGCTCGGCGTGCCGGCAAAGATTTTCGTGCCGGAAATATCATCTCCCGCGAAGGTCGAGCGTATTCGCGGCTATGGCGCCGACCTGGTCGTTGGTGGTGCGGCTTATGCGGACGCGCTGGCAGCAAGTGAAACGTGGGCCGCAAAGTCCGGCGCATTACGTGTGCACGCTTACGATCAGCGCGAGACGCTGCTTGGTGCAGGAACGATTGGCCTAGAAATCGAGGAGCAAACCGCGGGCATCGAAACCGTGATCGTGGCTGTCGGCGGCGGTGGCCTTGTCGGCGGCATTGCCGCCGCGCTTGGTGGGCGGGTGCAAGTCGTAGGCGTCGAACCTGAGGGGTGCCCTACCCTATACAGCGCAATGGAGGCCGGGCGACCGGTCGATGCGCCTGTCGGCGGCATTGCGGCGGACTCGCTCGGTGCACGGCGCGTGGGGGAGTTGATGTTTCCGATCGCGCAGGCGCACGTAGCGCAAGTCGTGCTCGTCGGCGACGACGACATTCGTACCGCACAGCGCCAGCTTTGGGCGTCCTACCGGATTGTAGCCGAACCTGGAGGTGCCGCAGCGTTCGCAGCGGTCGCGTCGGGACGTTACACAGCGCGCACCGGTGAACATATCGTGGTTGTCGTGAGCGGCGCGAACACGACTGCCGTGCAATTCGACGCGTGAGCGCGTAGGTTCGCCCGACAGGAGGATTTCCATGTCGGACGATATCTATCGCGGCGAGTTTCGCGTGCGGGTGATGAGCGGCCGCCCGCGGTCGATTTTGGAGGTCGGCGCCGGACACGGCGCGTTCTTGAAGACGGTCAAAGGCGAGGTTGGGCGGCTGACCGCGCTTGATCCGAGCGCGGATCATGTCGCGCAACTCAAACTGGAAGGATTCGAGGCGGTCGAGGGTGTCGCGGAGCGCCTGCCGTTCGCGGACGGGGAATTCGATGTGGTCGTGTTCTCTTACACGCCGCATCACGTGACGGATTGGGCGGCGGCGCTGCACGAGGCACTGCGCGTTTCGCGGAACGGCGTCGAGATTTTGGACGTTTGGTACGACGATACGATCGCCGATCAGCGAACCTCGCACGCGCTCGACCGCTGGATGAAGACGATCCACCGGCGCGACGGGATGGTGCACAACGACACGATGCCGCCCGGCGCGATGCTGGCTCCGGTTCTGGCATGGCGCGACGTGACCTACGACTACGTCTGCCGGCGGTTCGCCACGGCGGTCAACATCGACGAAACGATGCAGCACTGCCGCGAGGCACTTGCCAAGGTCGAGAGCGACCCTGCACTGACGCGCGAATACGAGGACCTGCTCGCGGCCGGCCGGCGCGACGGCATGACCGAAGAAGGCGCGATCATGGTCAGTATCGAGAAGCGGCGCTAACTGCCCACCGAGCGCGCGTGTTGGAGCAGTGCTTCGGCAACTTCGAACGTGGCGGACGGTCTTGCGCTCACGCGGGTGTACCAATCGCGTAGCGCGGCGCAATCGCCGGGGATGTCGACGCCGATGAAGCGGGCGAAGTCGAATGTCGTTTGGGCGACGATATCGGCTATCGTGTAGCGCTCTGCCGCCATGAAGGGTTGGTTGCCAATCTCGCGATCGAACAGGTGGCAGCCGTTCGCGAAGACTTTGCGGTTGGCGGCGCCGAACTCTTTGAACTGCTGGCCGAACGTCTGGGTGGCGACAGCGGCGGTGAACGGGTGCGTGTGGACCCAGATCTGGCTCAAGGGGAACATGAGGCGGAACTCAGCGCGGCGTAGCCACATGTCGATGACCGCCCGCTCCTTCGCGTGGCGGCCAAACATGTTGGGTTCCGGGTGCAGGTCTTCCAGATAGCGGCAGATCGCGACGCTTTCGGAGAGGTGCGTGCCGTCGTCGAGTTCGAGTACAGGGACTTGGCCGAGCGGATTGCGGGCCAGGTGCTCCGGTGCTTTGTGCGCGCGCTTCGTCAGCGGTGTGGGCACGAGTTCGATGTCGACGCCCTTTTCTTTCAAGAAGATGCGGACGCGGCGCGGGTTTGGGGCGGG
>JANNEL010000197.1:0-1545 GCA_031378595.1 Alphaproteobacteria bacterium | reverse complement strand
GTGAATGATCTAAAGCCCCATATCGAAGAGCAAGACTTCTGCGTCGTTCGCGCCATCGAGCGTGAGCGTTCCGGCCGTCTCGAACGCCGCACCGTCGCCGGCGGTAAGCGTCGTTCCGTTCAGCCGAACGGTACCGCGCGCGACATGCACCCACGCGCCGCGGCCCGCTTTGAGCTCGTGCGTCACCGCGTGGGCGCCGTGAAGCAGCGTCGCGTAAAAGTCGACGTCGCGATGGATCGTGACCGAGCCGTCGCGCCCATCGCGCGAGCCGACCAGGCGAAGTTTGCCGGTCTTCTCCTGCGCGCCGAACGTCTTCTGCTCGTAGCTGGGCGTAAGCCCGCCCCGCTCCGGAATGATCCAGATCTGCAGAAAGTGCACGGGATCCGCTTTCGACGCGTTGAACTCGCTGTGGCGAATTCCGGTGCCGGCCGACATGCGCTGCACGTCACCCGGCCGGATCACCGAGCCCGTGCCGATGCTGTCTTTGTGCTCCAACCCGCCGTCGAGGACGTAGGAGATGATCTCAATGTCCGCATGGCCGTGCGGTGGGAACCCGCCGCCCGGCGCCACGCGGTCGTCGTTGATCACGCGCAACGGCCCAAAGCCCATATGCGCGTCGTCGCGGGACTGCCCGAACGAAAAGGTGTGGTGGCTGTCGAGCCAACCGAAATTGGCCCGGCCGCGGTCTTTCGATTTTCTGAGTGCGAGTGTCATAGCGACCTCTCCTTGCATTGGTTGTTGGCCCCAGATTTGGCCCAAAAGGACAAAGTTACAATCAGTCATCCGATTGACTTATTGTCTCCGTTAATTTGACAATGGCGGATGGACCGCTTTCGCAGCCTTGAAGTCTTTGCGGCAACCGCCGAACGGCTAAGCTTCGCTGCCGCGGCGCGCGACCTGAAGCTCACCCGCGCCATGGTGTCGAAGCACATCGCCGACCTTGAAGCGCGCCTCGGCGTTCGTCTCTTCCACCGCACGACGCGCCGCGCCAGCCTGACGGAGGCGGGCCGTGCCCTTGCGGAGCGCGCGAGCCACGTCATCGACGCGGTGAACGAAACCGAAGACGCCGTGCGCGACCTGCAAACCGTGCTGAAGGGCCGCTTGCGCGTGAATGCGCCGGTCTCGTTCGGCTCGCAGCAACTGGCGCCGTTGATCGCGCGGTTCCTGGGCGACAACCCCGGCGTCGAAATCGACCTCACACTGAACGATCGCTCGGTCGATTTGGTGGAGGAGGGCTACGACATCGTCATCCGCATCGGCGTGCCGACCGACTCAAGCTTGATCGCGCGGCGCCTGGCACCCGCGCGGCTGATGATCGTAGGCTCGCCCAACTACCTGAGGCGCAACGGCATGCCGAAGACACCGGCCGACCTGCGGCGCCACAACTGCCTGGGCTATGCGTATTGGTCGCTCCGCGACGAATGGCACGTGACGACGCCGCGCGGAAAGCTGGAGCGCGTGAAGGTCACGGGCTCGCTCATCGCCAACAACGGCGACGCGTTGCGTGTGGCCGCACTCGAAGGCGTGGGCTTGATTCAGCAACCT
>JANNEL010000105.1:0-8797 GCA_031378595.1 Alphaproteobacteria bacterium | reverse complement strand
CAAGCGGTCAGCAAAGCGCCCGGTTTGAGCCCTTCAGATTCTGAGAAATCCTTGGCCAGCGCTTCGTTGGCGGCGACAAAGCCGAGCACGGCCGCTAGAATCGCTTTATCATTATGGCCCGCAAGTAATTCGTCAGGCGCGAGGCCACTTGCGGTTAAGAATCGCTGAAGTTCATCAGGGCGTTCGGACAGGAATGTTAAAGCACGTTCAGACATTTCGAAGGCCAACTCGCGTTTCATTGGGTTTCGCGTTCCATCATGCACATTTGAGCGGTGCTTATGCCGCCGAATTGTTGGCGGTTGGGCAAAGCTTATTTAACATTATTCGGATGAAATATGACCCGAAAGAAAGGCAGATCGCGCGTTCGTGCGTCAGCTGCCGAAAAACAAGATTTGAGGCTCAAGAGCCTTCGTTCGGAGACGCACATGGACGCCAGAGCGAAGACCGTTCTGATTGTGGAAGACAACGAGCTCAATATGAAGCTCTTCCACGATCTGTTGGACGCACACGGTTACAAGACAATTCAGACGCGGGACGGGCTCGAGGCCTTGGACCTTGCGCGCAAACACGTGCCCGACCTGATCCTCATGGACATTCAGTTGCCAGAGGTCTCGGGTCTCGAGGTCACGAAGTGGCTAAAGGAAGACGAGGGGCTGAAGAAGATCCCCGTCATCGCCGTCACCGCATTTGCGATGAAGGGCGACGAAGAGAAGATCCGCCAGGGCGGTTGCGAGGCTTATATCTCGAAGCCGATCTCGGTGATGCATTTCCTCGAAACCATCCGCCGGTTCCTGGCTTAAGGCAATCGGCACATGACCGCCCGCGTTCTCGTCGTCGACGACATTCCGGCTAACGTCAAGCTGCTCGAAGCAAAGCTTGGCGCGGAGTATTTCGACGTCGTGACGGCGGGTTCGGGTCCCGAGGCGCTGGCGCTTCTCAACAACGATAAGCCAGACATCATTCTGCTCGACGTCATGATGCCGGGCATGGATGGTTTCGAGGTCTGCCGGCGCATCAAGGGCAATCCTGCGACTTCGCATCTACCTGTCGTTATGGTGACGGCGCTCGACCAAGTGTCGGACCGGGTGCAGGGGCTTGAAGCGGGCGCAGACGATTTTTTGACCAAGCCGGTGAACGACGTCGCGCTGTTCGCGCGCGTGCGCAGCTTGGTGCGCATCAAAACGATGGTGGACGAGCTTCGGTTGCGCCAAGCGACCGGCGAAAGCATGGGGCTTGTCGACCAAGACGAAAGCGCGCTCACGAACGCGATTTCGCGCGGCCGCATCCTTGTTGTCGAGGACCGCGAGCAGAGTGCGCAACGGATCGTCGAGACATTGTCGAACCACGAAGTCGAGGTCGTGCCGCAGACGACGGAAGCAATCGTGCGGGTCAAAAGCGGCGACTACGATCTCGTCATCGCGAGCCTTGCGCTCGACAAGCAGGATGGTCTTCGTTTTTGCGCGACGCTACGCAGCTTGGATGCGACGCGGCAGACGCCGATTCTGACGATCGTGGACGAAGGCGATTTGAAGCGCCTTGTGCGCGCGCTGGACATTGGGATCAACGACTACTTGATGCGTCCGGTGGAGCGTAGCGAACTCGTCGCGCGTGTAACGACGCAACTTCGCCGCAAGCGCTATACAGATAGGCTGAAACACTCGCTGCAGTTGTCGCTTGAGATGGCGATCACGGATCAGCTGACCGGCTTGTTCAACCGGCGTTACATGTCACGCCATTTGAGCACGCTGATCGCTAATACAGGAAAGACCGGCAAGCCGGTGTCGTTCCTGATCATGGACATCGACTACTTCAAGCAGGTCAACGACACGCATGGTCACGACGTGGGCGATGAAGTGCTGCGCGAATTCGCGCTACGCATTTCGGCCAATGTGCGCGGGATCGATCTCGCCTGCCGCTATGGAGGCGAGGAGTTCGTGGTCGTGATGCCGGACACGGATACGAACTTTGCGTACATGGTCGCCGAGCGCTTGCGCCAGGCGGTCGCGGACGCGCCATTCCACGTCGGCGTTGAGCCGGGGCAGCTGCCGATCACAATTTCGATTGGGGTCACCACCAGCGAGGCATCGGACACGGCCGAGGCGCTGCTCAAACGCGCCGACAAGGCGCTCTACCGCGCTAAGCGCGACGGCCGTAATCGCGTCGTTGCAGACGCGGCCTAGCCACAAATAAAAAGGGCGCTGTTCGCGCCCCGTTTCGACGTCAGCCTTGGGTGGCTGCTTACTTGATCTTGCCTTCGACGTATTCGACGTGTTTGCGCACGACCGGGTCGTACTTCTTCACCTTGAACTTGTCCGTCATGGTGCGCGAGTTCTTCTTCGCCACATAGAAGTGGCCGGTGCCGGCAGATGAATTCAACCGGATTTTGATCGTGGTAGGCTTCGCCATGGGTCAAGCTTTCAGTCGCGTTCGAAGAGTGCCGGAAGCTACTGATCCGCGCGCGCAAGTCAACCCGGCGTAGGGCGCGGAATGGTCGCGGCCCGGACTGCAACGACGACCACCAGAGCCGCAGAAATCAGCGCCAAAACGACAGGCAGCCCGTGCGGATTCCACAGGTCCATGCCAACACCGCCAAGCGTCGGGCCAACCATCACGCCTGCGGCGTACAGGATGGCGAAGGCGGCGTTCGCGGCTGCCAACTCGCCGCCTTTGAACGTCGAGCCCAGATGGGCCAAGCCAACGGCGTAGAGGCCAGCAATGAAGCCGCCCCAGACGAAGATCAGCACGAGCGCTGGTAGACCAGCGGCATTTGTCAGCGGCAGCAGGCAGGCGCCCACGAAGCCCACGGTGCCACAGAGGATCATGACCCAGCGACGATCGACCTTGTCGGCGAGCCAGCCCAAGAACGGAACAAGGAGCATGTTGCCGAGGCCTAAGGCGGCGACAAGCAATGTCGCTTCTTTTTCGGCGGACCCTAAGCGCACGGCGTAGACGGTCAAGAAGGCACCGGCGCATGCCTCGATCGCGCCGTAGCCGAGGCCTGCCGCGGCGGCGGATGGCGAACGTAGGACGAAACCGAACATCGCGCGGGCTGGGGCATGTTCTACCGCCGGCACAAGGCGGCGCGCCGCGAGCAATGGGGCCATCGCGAGCAGCATTGCCGCTGCGCCGGCAAGAAACGGTGCCCAACCGGTCGTTCCCAGGCTTTGGATGATAATCGGTCCTAGCGCGAAACCGGCCGAGAAAATCGAAGCGTAAATGGCGACCAGGCGGCCGCGTATGTTGTCGGTCGCGATTTGGTTGATCCAGACTTCGCTGACGATGAAAAGGCCCTGCAAGGCGCTGTTCAGAACGAAGCGCAACACGAACCAAATGGCGAGGACGTTCGTGGCGCGAAAGCTAACAAGCGCGGCCGCCGCGACGGCATAGCAGATGGCGAGAAATCTGACCGTCCCGAAGCGAGCCGCGAGTGCCGGAACGAACGGCGAGATGATGATCATCGCGAGGGCGCCGAAGGTCGCGTTGGCGCCGTTGAGGGTCGCTGAGACGCCATTGCGCTCCATGATCAGCGAGAGCAGCGGCAGCGACAGACCCATGCCCACGCCGTTCGCAAACACGCATGCGTAAATGGCGCCAAGACTTAGGCGGCGTTCACGCGCGTTCAAGTGTGCAGTGTCAGCCATGCGCCTTGGCGAGTGGCTTGTTGCGCCGGTAACGGAAGAACGGTGCGTCGCGCACGGCACCCGCTTCGACAGCTGTAAGTTCGCTTAGAATAAACTTGGTCACGTCAACGGCAGGGAGCGTCTGGGCGTGGTCAAGCGGGTACCAATCGAGAGCGGTGAGTTCGCCGTTGCTCTTGAGATCACCCTCTGCTTCGTCGCCTTCTGCCAGGAAGAAGCGGGCGTGAAAGCGGACCGGCGCAGACGCTGGCGTGATCGCGCGGCCGAGGAAGCGCAATCGATCGTGCGCCGGGGCGATGCCGCGGGCGGCAAATTCTGCCCAGGTGCCTTCTCGTAAGCCGGCATTGCCCCGGCCGGCGACGATGAGCCCCGTTTCCTCAAACGTCTCGCGGATGGCGGCGGTGGCGAGGGCGCGCGCGAGGGCCGGTGTGCAGCCGCCGCGCTCGCAGAGTTCGTTGAGGGCTTGCGCGGACAGGTGCGCGCTGGGAGCGACCGCGACATCGCTTTTGTCGAGGCGACCGCCCGGGAACACGTACGCCTCGGGGAAGACGGCTCTTGCGGAGCGGCGTCCCATGAGGATTTGCGTGACGCCGCCCCGACGCCGGACAAGCACGAGCGAGGCGGCGTGGCGCGGCTTTACGGGGCGTTCGGTCATGCATCGTTCAAGCATGCGCTAGGGCCGAAAAGCAAACGGCCCGGAATTGCCGGGCCGCGCGCGTCGCGTTGACTTAAGCAGATGTCGCCGGGATCACGGGTTGTGCGCCTTCGTCGCTCAAAAGAACGAGCATCATGTTCGAGACGAGCGTCGCCTTCTGCGCCGAGGTCATGTCGGTGATGCCTTCGCTTTGAAAGCGGTCGAGTGCCATCTTGACCATCCCGATTGCGCCATCGACCATTTTTTCACGGGCTTGGATCAACGCTTCCGCCTGTTGGCGGCGGAGCATGATCGAGGCGATTTCCGGCGCGTAGGCCAGGTGGGTGATGCGCATCTCGAGCATTTCGATGCCGGCCACGTTGACCGAGCGCTGGAGCGATTCTTTCAGCAGGTCGGATACCGCGGCCGTGTTGCCACGGAGCGAGACGTGCTCGTCTTTCGTGGCGTCGTAGGGATGCGTTGAGACGACGTCGCGTAATGCCATTTCGCACTGCGTCTTGATGTAGGTTTCGAAGTCGTCGACGTCGTAGACTGCTTGGGCTGTATCCCTTATGAGCCAGACGACGACGGCAGCGACGTCGATCGGATTGCCGACCTTGTCATTCACCTTCAACGTCGGCGTCGTGAAATTGCGTACGCGGAGCGATAGCTTCTGCTTCGCGTAAAATGGATTGACCCAGTGGAAGCCTGCCGCCCGCACGGTGCCAACATAGCGGCCGAAGAGCGTGAGTACGGCGGATTCATTCGGCTTCAGCACGAGAAAGCCGACCGAGCCGAAGACGGCTAGCACGATGAAAGGGACGCCGAGGAACGGCACGCGCATCAGCACGATCCCGGCCAGGAACATCAGCAACAGAACGACCAGCATCAACCAGCCCGACGTGGTGTTCGTGAGCAGGTTCTCTTTCGAGGGAATCGCGAGCTTCGAATCCGACATTCTAGGTCCTCCCTAAATGGGCCACCAGACTCCGGCCTGGCTTTGCGCAGTATATTGGGTGGTTAAGGCGGTTCTGCGAGGGCTTGAGACACAAATCTGGCAGGCACGGGCAGTGCATGCTTCTCAGCGGGTTACGGCAATATGTCCCGGGTCAGTACATGACAGTTCCTCCTTTGGTTAAGCGCAAAGCGATAGCGGTGCTCATCGGTTTTGCGTCCGGCGCGGTGTTGTGGTTGCTGGCCGCGCAGATTTACGCGAAGGCGAGCAATGATGAAGGGGTCAGCGTCAATGGCTGCGCGCAAAGCATCGGTATGGATCCGATGGAGTGCGTCTGAGGCCCGTCAGATGCAGACGCTGGCGAGCGGCGGCATGCCGTTGAACGCGACGGACGAATAGGTCGTCGTGTAGGCGCCGGTCGATAGGATCAAGACCTTGTCGCCCGCTTTCAATGCCTTCGGCAGACGGTAGTCCGTCTTTTCATACAAGATATCGGCGCTGTCGCAGGTTGGGCCCGCGAGCACAACTGGCATGGTTTCGCCGCCGTCGTGCGACGTCAGCACGCGGTACTTGATTGCCTCATCCATCGTCTCGGCGAGGCCGTGGAACTTGCCGACGTCGAGATAGACCCAGCGGCGTTCGTCCGCGCCGCCTTTGTGCGACACGAGGACGACTTCGCTGGTGATCACGCCGGCGTCGCCGACGATGTAGCGACCGGGTTCGACGATCAGTTCGGGCGCGTTCGCACCGAAGTGACGCTTCAGGGCCGTGCGGATCGCGCGGCCGTAGGACGAGATCGGGGGCACGTCGTTGCGATAGCGCGAGGGAAACCCGCCGCCGACGTTGATCATGCGCAACTGTACCCCTTTCGCGGCGACGGCCTTGAACAGGCCCGCTGTCTCAGCGATCGCCTTGTCGAACTGAGCAAGATCGGTCTGCTGCGAGCCGACGTGGAACGACACGCCGTAAGCGTCGAGGCCGAGGGCCCCGGCGCGCGCGAGCAGGTCGGCCGCCATGGCCGTTTCGCAGCCGAACTTGCGCGACAGCGGCCACTCGGCGCCGGCGCAGTCGACGAGAATGCGGCAGAAGACTTTGGCGCCGGGCGCCGAGGCTGCCAGCTTCTCCAGCTCTTCCTCGCTGTCGAAGGCGAAGAGGCGGATACCGCGCGCGTAGGCGGCGGCGATGTCGCTTTGCTTCTTAATCGTGTTGCCGAACGAGATGCGCTCCGGCGCCACGCCGTGCTTCAGGCAGAGATCGACCTCGCCGAGACTCGCCGTATCGAAATTGGAGCCTTGGGCGCTCAAGCGGGCGACGATTTCGTCGGCCGGGTTCGCCTTCACGGCGTAGAAGACGTTGCCTTCCGGCAGCGCCCGGACGAGGCCGTCGAAGTGGTGCGCGACCAGGTCAACATCGACGACGAGGCAGGGCGAGGGGAGCGTTGCCGTCTCCAGGAAGCGGGCGATTCGGGGCGACAGGCCGCCGCGTTCCGCCGGCAGGCTTCGGGCGCGCGGTGTCGCTGCCGCGTGCACAGCGCGGTCGTCGGCCAGATCTTGGGAATCGAATTGACGCTTGCGGGCTTTCACGCCCCGGTTGGTCAGCATCGTCAACATCCTTAAAGACCCGGCTCTAAACCGGCTTGATCAAAAAGGACGCCACCGTCGTTGCATAAACCACCAAGGGCCAGCGGCACGTGCGTTACGCGTCGTTAGGGGGTGAGCAGATAATCGTTGTTGAATCGGATTGCAAGAGTCCGTTCGGCCGCACTGGGGAAAGTTCAGCGGCGGCGGTCGCGCCGTTGGAAGCTCTTCTTCGCGCCTCGTGCGCGTGTCGGCGAGCCAGGCTTGCCGCCTTCGACGAGGTCAAAGCGCAAGCCGCCGGTGAGTGGCGTTGCCTCTTCCAAGCGCACCCGCACTGTGTCGCCGAGACGGAAAGTCAGGCCGGTTTTTTCGCCGATCAGCGCGTGCGTTCGTTCGTCGTGGTGGAAGAACTCCTTGCCGAGCGAGCGGATAGGAAGCAGGCCGTCGGCGCCGGTTTCGGCGAGACGGATGAAGAGGCCGAAGCGGGTGACGCCGGAGATTTTGCCCGCAAACTCAGCGCCCAGGCGGTTGGACATGTAGGCCGCGATGTAGCGGTCGGTCGAGTCGCGCTCGGCCGCCATGGCGCGGCGTTCGAACGCCGAAATGTCCTCGGCGGTCTTCTCCATGTTGTCGATTTCGCTGTCGGTCAGGCCGCCAGCACCCAAGTTGAACGCGCGGACCAAGGCCCGATGGACGATCAGGTCGGCGTAGCGGCGGATCGGCGAGGTGAAGTGGGCATAGCGGCGAAGCGCCAAGCCGAAGTGGCCGATGTTGTCGGGGTTATACTCGGCTTGGCTCATGGAGCGGAGCATCACGACGTTCACCAGGTCTGCGTTCGGCGTTTTTGACGCCATTTCCAGGATGCGGTTCAGCATCGCGGTCGTGACGGTCTGCTTGTTGGGCAGGTTGATGTTCAGCGTGCCCAGGAAGTCGGTCAGCGCTGTCAGCTTTTCGTCCGACGGCGGCGCGTGGACGCGAAACACCAGGGGCACGCGTTTGGCCTCCAGCGCTTCGGCTGCCGCGACGTTCGCCTGGATCATGAACTCTTCGATCAGCTTGTGGGCGTCGAAGCGCGCTCTGAGCCCGATCGTTTTCACGCGGCCGGTTTCGTCGAGTTCGATTTTGTGTTCGGGAAGGTCAAGATCGATGGGGCCGCGCTTCGTGCGTGCCTTCACGAGCGTACGGTAGCA
Source organism: Alphaproteobacteria bacterium (assembly GCA_031378595.1). Taxonomy (GTDB): domain Bacteria; phylum Pseudomonadota; class Alphaproteobacteria; order Micropepsales; family Micropepsaceae; genus SZUA-430. Next base: position 803 of record JANNEL010000105.1, on the reverse strand, counting down.
AGCTTCGAGTGGCCTTAGGATGGGCTCAAGCAGCGGTCCCGTCTTGTCGTTCGGGTTGCCGTCGAGCGCGTCTTGCACTTCGTTGTAGGAGAGGCGCGCGGCCGAACGCATCAACGCACGCTCGAAGCGATGACGCTTCAGCTTGCCTTGCGCGTCGAACGTTAGGTGACAAGCAATGATACCGCGGTCGACCTTTTCCTTCAGCGAACAGAGGTCGGCGGAAAGCTGCTCGGGCAGCATCGGCACGACGCGGTCGGGGAAGTAAACCGAGTTGCCGCGGCGGAGCGCTTCGCGGTCGAGTGCTGAGTTCGGCCTCACATAGTACGACACGTCGGCGATCGCGACGATCGCTTGGAAGCCGCCCTTGTTCTCAGGGTCATCGTCTGGCGCGGCCCAGACTGCGTCGTCGTGATCGCGCGCGTCAGGCGGGTCGATGGTGACGAGCGGCACCTTACGCAGGTCCACGCGGCCGCCTTCCAGCGTCGCCGGTTTCGCGCGCTCGGCCTCGTCGATGACGGACGAGGGGAAATCGACGGGGATGCCGTGGGTGTGGACGGCGATCAGGCTGATTGCTTTCGGCTCGCTCATGCGGCCCAAGCATTCGGTGACGCGTGCCTTGGGTTGGCCGAGGTCGCGGCCGGAGAGTACTTCGACCACGACGAGTTCGCCGTCGGTCGCGTGACCGGTGTCGCCGTCGGCGATCGTGAATGTGGTGCGCGCTTTGCGGTCGACGGGTTCCACGCGGCCGCCACGCCCCAGCTTGCGGAAGACGCCCAGCGTCTTCTGCGCGCCGAGGCCGAGGC
>JANNEL010000033.1:0-4713 GCA_031378595.1 Alphaproteobacteria bacterium | reverse complement strand
GTCGATCCCGGGCGACGAGACTTCAAGCACGTATTCGCCCTCCATCGGGTCTTCCAACTCGAACGCCGTTGAAATCGCGCGACTGAGGCGCGCGCAATCGTCTACGTCCATCAATCCGTCCGGTCGCTCCGCCATCACTTGCAATGTCGGCGTTTGAGCGCCGGTCACGCGCACACGCACAAGCGCGTACCCGATCGCCTCGGCGATGGGACCGATCACACCTTCAAGCTGGCTAACTCGTGCGTTCAACAAACACCTCTCGCGCCCGGAAGAGGGAACCCTCAACCAGCGAACAAGCTCTTCTTGTCCGAGAATGGCGGATATATAGCCTTGGTGCTTCGCGCCGCCAAGGCCCAATCGGCGGCTAGACGCGAAGAAACCGCAGGTAAACGCAGGCCCGCCCGACCTTCAGCGCCTTTTGTTCGTAGCGGGTTTGCGGCCAATCGTCGGGCCGCACGCGCCAATCCGCCGCGCATTCTGCCGTCCAACGAAAGCGGATATCCGCCATCAGGTGCTGCAACGCCCAGCACGCATAGTCGGGGTGATCGGTCGCAACGCGCACCTCCCCACCAGGTTTCAACACCCGCGCGAGTTCGTCGAGCGTCGCCGTTTGAATGAACCGACGCTTGTGATGGCGCAGCTTCGGCCAAGGATCGGGAAACAAAACATAGACCGTGCTAAGCGACTGCGCCGGTAAGCGCGGCAGCACATCGCGCGCATCGTCCGGATACAGACGAACGTTTGCGAGCTTCGCCTGATCGATTTGCGTGAGCAGCTTTGCCACGCCGTTCAAGAACGGCTCGCAGCCGATATAGCCGTGCTCGGGATGCGCGCCAGCCTGCGCGGCAAGATGTTCCCCGCCGCCGAAGCCGACTTCGAGCGCGAAAGCACGCGCCGTTGGAAACAACGAACGAAGTTCGATCGCGCCGTCAGGCACCCCGATCTTCGGTAACAACGTCTCGACGAGATTTTGCTGAGAGACGCTCAACGGCCGCCCGAGCCGCCGGCCGTAGAGCTCGCTGCGACGCCGTCCCGCTTCGCTCAGGTGAAGTGGCTCTTGAGCTGCGGAACGAGATCCGTGCGCTCCCACGAGAACCCTCCATCGGCTTCCGGTGCGCGTCCGAAATGGCCATAGGCGGCGGTGCGCGCATAGATCGGCCGGTTCAGCTTTAGATGCTCGCGTATGCCGCGCGGCTTCAGGCTCACCATCTCCGGCAAAGCCTTCTCGAGCTTCGCTGCATCAACACGGCCCGTGTCGTGCAGTTCGACATAGAACGACATCGGATCGGCAACACCGATCGCATAGGAAATCTGAATGGTGCAGCGTTCCGCGAGGCCCGCCGCCACGACGTTCTTTGCAAGATAGCGCGCAACGTAAGCGGCCGAGCGATCGACCTTCGTCGGATCCTTGCCGGAGAACGCGCCGCCGCCGTGCGGAGCAGCGCCGCCGTACGTGTCGACGATGATCTTGCGTCCCGTAAGACCGGTATCGCCGTCGGGGCCGCCGATCACGAAGCGTCCGGTCGGATTCACAAACAAGCCGTCTTCCGGACACATCCAACCGGCCGGCATCGCCGCCTCGATATAGGGCAGCACAACGGCGCGGATGTCGCGCTGATCGAGCCCGTCGATGTGCTGCGTCGAAACCACGATCTTCGTCGCGCGCACAGGCTTGCCGTTTTCGTATTGCAGCGTGACCTGGCTCTTCGCGTCGGGCAGCAGTTCCTTCTGCTTACCCGAATGGCGAGCCTCGGCCATCAACTTCAAAATCTTGTGCGAAAGCAAAATCGGCGCCGGCATCAACTCTTCGGTCTCGCGGCACGCGTAACCGAACATGATCCCTTGATCGCCCGCACCCTCGTCCTTGTTTCCGGCCGCATCGACGCCGACAGCGATGTCGTCGGACTGCGCGTGCACCAGACATTCGATCCTCGCCTTGCGCCAATCGAATCCTTCCTGCTCGTAGCCGATCGCTTTGATCGATTGGCGTGCCGCTTCGATCATCTGATCGTGGCCGACCGCTTCCGGCCCACGAACCTCGCCCGCAAGCACGACGCGGTTTGTAGTCGCCAATGTCTCAAGCGCGATACGCGCTTCGGGCATATGCCCCAACATCAGGTCCACGATCGAATCCGAAATGCGGTCGCAAACCTTGTCCGGGTGACCTTCGGAGACCGATTCGCTGGTGAAGAGGTAGTTTTTGCGGGACATGTATCGAAGCTCGCCAAAAAAAGAGCCGCGCCTTTCGCAGGTCGCGAAAAGCGCGGCTTTCTGTCAGGGATGCTGGGTTACGTCAAGCGCGTTGCGCTTCCCGCAGCTCCACAACTCTGAAATCGGGGTAGACTTCTTCTTCGCCCGTCAACGATTTCACCAATTCCAACATGCGCTTACGCACACGCGGGTCGGTGATCTTCGTGAACGCGCGCACCAGCTGGAAGCCTTCTGCACTCGACACGAATTCCATCATGTAGGGACCGGCATCCACATCCGTTGTCGCGGCAGCGCCACCTTCGCGCTTACGGAACGCCGGGTCAGTGCTGGGGAGGTCGTCGAAGAAATACGACACCGGAACGCCGAGGATCGACGAGATGTCGAAGAGTCTGCTTGCGCCGATACGATTGGCGCCTTTTTCGTACTTTTGAACTTGTTGGAAAGTAAGGCCCAACAACTCGCCAAGTTTTTCTTGGCTCATTCCGATCAGCATCCGACGAAGACGGACGCGACTTCCAACATGTGCATCAACTGAAGAGGGTTGCTTCTTGGCCAAGGGGGGAACTCCTATACGACTGACAAGACAGCCTGACTGCAGCACAAGACTGCAACCAAGCCCCACGAAACGTCTTTGTCTGTGGCCATCTTTTTTTGATGGCCTTGCCCCCCGGGGCAAGCACGCAAGCAGGCACTCTGCTTGAGGTCTAGGACGGCAACTTATGGGGACCATTTCGGATGCGGCACGACCCCTCGCGCATTGCAACCCGAAAATCAGTCGGCCCCCAGTAGCCAACCTAGACTTCAATGATTCTCACTAAACGCTACACGGTTGTAATGGTCAACTGTCTTTATGGGCGGCTCTTAGAAAAAACGAGTCCAACAGCCGTTGAAGCAAGAATCATAAGCAAAAAAATTGCATCGCCAGCTATGGAATAGAGCGTGCGCATGAGCGGACGCGGCAGTTCGGCGTCGAGGACTCCGGTCCTATCGAGCCCGAGCGACGCAGTGATTCGCCCATAGGGGTCGATGATCGCGGACACACCCGTATTGGCTGCACGAACAACCGCCAAACCTTCTTCCGCCGCGCGAACTTTCGCGATGCCAAGGTGTTGGTAGGGACCTGTCCATGGACCGAACCAGGAATCGTCGGTCATCGTCATCAACCAATCGGGCCGTTGTCCGGCGAACGAAACTTTTCCTGGGAAAATTAGCTCGTAGCAAATCAACGGACTAAACGGCGGCAGGTTCGGAATGGTTAGCGTCCGGATTCCGGAACCCTCCGTGTACCCCTGACCGCTGCCTGTGATTTGCGTGACGCCGAGCGGCTCCAGGAGCGAATAGAGCGGCAGGTATTCCCCAAACGGAACGAGGTGCGCCTTGTCGTAGGTCGCCAGCACCTGACCGGTTCCGGAGATCGCTGCCATGCTATTGAAAAACCGGAGTTTCTCCCCCCGCTCGATCCTGATGGTACCCGTGAGCAAGGTCGTGCGGTCAGGCAGGATTATCCCCGCGACCTGCAGTGCTTCGGGCTGCTCCAGAAAAGCAAAGGGTGGTGCCGCCTCGGGCCAAACAACGACGGTGCGGGTCTCAAGCCCTGGCTTGCGCGTGAGGTCGAGGAGCACCTTCCAGTTCTGTTCGAAGAACTCGGGCTTCCATTTCTCCGTCTGCGGAACATTGGGCTGAACGATGCGCACGCCGACATCGGCGAACGTTGGAGCAGCGGTCGCCGGCAGGCGCAGCCAACCAAAGACGAACAACCCTGCCAACAACACCGGGGGCAGCATCAACATCCAACGCGTGTTCGAACGCCGGCCGCCCGGTTCAACGAGCGCGGCCGGCGCGAGCGCCGCGATCAGGGTCAGCAAACTCAAGCCATAAATGCCGAACAGCGACGCCGCCTGAAACATCGCGTCGGTACCGGACCACGCATAGCCGGGAAGATTCCACGGGAAGCCCGTAAGAATATGGCCGCGCAACCATTCGACAGCGGCAAGCGTCGACGCGAGTACGAATACACGCGCCCATCCCGCCCAACGCAAGCGCGCGACGCCGGCCGCCAGCGCAAAGAACAACGCGAGCCCGCCGGGGAAGAACACCGCCACAAAAGGCAGGAGCCACGCGTGCTTGTCGGAATCGACAACAAAGGCAAATCCGATCCAGTGCAGTCCGGTGAGAAAATACCCGAACCCGAAAGCCCACCCTGTCAAAGCGGCGGCGAGCCATGGTCGACGCGCGCCGGCGGCGCCGTCGATCAACCAAACGAGCGCCGGAAACGTCAGCAGCAGCAGCGGCCAGACATAGAATGGTGCGTAGGCGAGCGCTGAAGCGGCGCCAAGGCCCGCCGCGATCAGCAGGCGATTGCGCCCCGCGCAAGAACGAAACCACGCAGCCGCGCCTTCAATGCGTCCCAACAGGTCAAGTTTTGCGAAGCGATCGGCGATCGATTCAGCCATTCACCGCGGCCATCGGCTTGCGGGAGGCGTCGCTGTCCGACGTATCAGG
>JANNEL010000029.1:0-12153 GCA_031378595.1 Alphaproteobacteria bacterium | reverse complement strand
ACCGCTTCGTGCTGCCCAAGCCCGGCGAAGGCCCCACCGCCGAGCAACGCGAACGCGGCAGCTATGAGCTTTTGTTCCTTGGCACGGCCGTCGACGGCGCCAAGTTCAAAGCCCGCGTCACCGGCGACCGCGACCCCGGCTACGGCTCCACCGCGAAGATGATCGCGGAGGCGGCGATCTGTTTGTCCGAGTTGCCGGCGGCGGATGTCGCCGGCGGGTTTTGGACACCGGCGTCCGCGATGGGGACACGGCTGATCGAGCGCCTCGTCGAGCACGCAGGGCTGACGTTCGAGATGGTGGACTGAGGCGGGCTCGAGGCTACGGCGCGAATTTCTTCATGAGCGCCGAGACTGCGTTGCGGTCCTTCATCGCGATCATGCCAATGCGGCGGTTGATGCGGGTGTCGGAAACGGCTGCGAGGCGCGCGAGGCGGATCGCGCAGGTCACCGGCAGGCCCGCTTTCTCTGGGTCGGTAACGAGGATGTCATCGACGCGCGTGCCGGCGTCGGCCGAGGAGATCATCGCGAGCCAATAGAGGCGGTGCGCATCGTGCAACCGGGGAGCTGAGACGACGAGCGCGGGCCGCCGTTTGGCCTCCATCCCCTCCACGAACGGGAAGTCGACGGCGACGACGTCCCAACGGCTATAGATCACGGAAGGCCTCTTCATCCTCCTTGCTGTTCCAATCGGCGAAGGTTTCCTCCGCCAGTTTCAGGAACGCGGCATCGAGACGGTCGGCCTTCGCCAGCGTTACGGTGTTGCGGGCGAGCTTGAATTCCACGAAGTCGCCAGGCTTCAGCCCCAGCTTCTTGCGCACAGAGGCCGGAATGGTCGTCTGGCCCTTCGTCGTGATTTTGCCGAGCATCTTGCTCATGGGGCATGGTCCTTACGTAAGGGGTATTACATCTTACCCTTTTTTCACTGCATTGCAACCGCCCTCAGTCGCGGAATTAGCGTGGCGTGCCGTCGCGTCTGCGGGCATTGTGGCGCCGGCGTTAGAGACGGGCGGCAGACATGGCGACTGTGAACGGGGCGACGAACGGCGCGGGCGCGGTGTCGTCGCCGGACTACGACCAGCTTCCCTATCCGTCGATGCCGATCGCCTATACGCAGCCGGGGTCGCTCGCCGCGATGGCGACCTTGTTCGGCGCCGTGCCCGGGGATGCCGCGAAGGCGACGGTGCTGGAGCTCGGCTGCGCGTCGGGGGGCAATCTCATTCCGCTGGCGCTGCGCTTTCCGGAGGCGCGCTTTGTGGGCCTCGATCTTTCGGCCCGGTATATTCAAGACGCGAACGAACGCATCGCAAAGCTCGGCCTCAAGAACATCGCGATGCGCCAGGGCGATATTGCCGCCGCGCGGTTCGAGCGCGAGACGTTCGACTTCATCATCTGCCACGGCGTGTTCAGTTGGGTGCCGCGCGCGGCGCAAGATGCGATCCTGCGGATTTGCGGCGAGAGCTTGCGGCCCGCCGGTGTTGCGGCGATCAGCTACAACGTGCTGCCCGGTTGGCACTTGCGCCGCATCGTGCGCGACATTCTGGTGTTTCATGCCGACCCGAAGAGTTCACCGGCCGACCGCGTGGCGCGCGCACGTCAAGCGCTGAGCGACATTGCCGGCACCGTCACCGGCAATAGTCCCTATGCGTCCTTGTTGCGGAGCGAGGCGGAGCGGCTGGTCAAGGCGCCGTCGGCCTACATCCTGGGCGAGTTCTTGGTCGAGCAGAACGCGCCTTGTTACTTCAGCGAGTTCGCCGCGCGCGCGGCGCAAGCCGGCCTCAGTTATCTTTGCGACGGGGAGGCGGCGACATCGTTGCCGGAGTACTTCGCACCGAACGTCGCCAAGCGCGTGCGCGAGATGGCGCAGGACAGCGCGCTGGCGCTGCAGCAGTACACCGACTTCTTCACCGGGCGGCCGTTCCGCCGGTCGCTGCTCGTCAAGGCGGCGCAGGCGCCGAAGCCCATGCTCACGCTCGATCCGGCACGGGCGCGGCATTTGCATTTTGCCGCCGACCTGCGGCTTCGCGCCGAACGGTCGAAGGCGGGCGAGATGGTCTATCTCGATCAACGCAACCGCCCGATCCGTCCGAAGGGGCCGATTTCATCGGCGATCGTGGAAGGGCTCGCAGCCGTGTATCCCGCGACGCGAACGCTCGACGAACTGGTCCCCAAGCGCACCGCGGCCGGTGAGGCAAAGGCGCTGCAGATGCTGACGCTGCTTTTGATCAGCGAGCAGGCGACGGTATCAACCGTGCCGCTCAGGGTCGGGCAGGGCGACAGTGAACGTCCGCTTGCGTGGAGCCTTGCTCGCCTCGAGGCGGCGGCGAACCAGCCGTGGGCGACGGCGTTGCATCATGTGCCGGTGAGACTTGCGCCGCCGCTCGGGCAGTTGCTGCCGCATTTGGACGGGAACACAGGGCGTGACGCTCTGCTGCGCGTGGTCGGCGAGACGCTTGCGAAGAGCGAACAAGCATCCGCGAAGCCGGAGGAGGTGCTCGCGCAAGCGCTCGCCTTCGCGGCGCGCCACGGGCTGCTCGAGCCTTAGTCAGTGCTTGAGACGGTCCTGTTCTTTCAGGTACTCGATCAACGCGTCGGCGTCGATGTCGTTCAGGCCTAGATTCGGCATCGGCAGGTTGCGATATTTCTGCTTGAGCGCGGTCGCGACCGGATCCTTTTCGGCGATCATCTTGTCCGGCTCCTTGAGCCAGCGTACGAGCCAAGCGCGCGGACGTGCCGCCACGACGCCCTTTAGATCGGGTCCGAGTTTGTCACCCTCTCCGACCGTGTGGCACGCCATGCATCGGGAACGAAACAGTGTGTCGCCGCGCGTCAGTCCGTGGATCTCGTGGGCCACGGAGAACGGCTGCAGTCCTTTGCCCGCGCCCACGAAGTTGTTCATCGAGTTGGCCAAAAGGTTCGCCAGGATCTTCGGATGATCGTAGGGCGAACGCTTGATCCATTGCGCCGTCTTTTCGTTGCCGAGAATGAGGCTGGTGTTGTGTTCGCGCAAATTGGGCAAGCCTTGCGGCCCAAGCAGCCCAAGCTTGCGCTGTAAGAGCGTGACTTCGTCCTTCTTGCCGGTGAGGAACGTCCAGTTCGAACCGATCCCAAACATCGACTTGTAGCGGCGCATCGCTTCGGGCGTGTCGTTCTTGGGGTCGATGGAGATCGAATAGAAGAAGATGTCTTTGCCGACTCGGTCGCCCAATATGTTCGAGACCTGCACCATTTGCGCGGTGTCTGCCGGGCAGACATCTTTGCATTTCGTGTAGATGAAGTTCAGCGCGACGACCTTGCCCTTGATGACGTCGTCGTAGAAGCGATGCTTCTTGCCGTCCTGATCGGTCAGCTCGATGTTCGGAAAGTAACCGTCGTGCCACGGCTGGTTTGCGTGGGCCGCAAAGGCGAACATGCTGGCCAGGATGAACAACAGGGTCAGGCGCATAAGGTCTTCTGGTCCAAACCCTTGATCAACGCGATCGGGCGCTGACGATCCGTAAAAGTGCGGTCCCGCGTCTTTGTGAAGATACGGCACCGGCGTTGCTTCAATCCTTGGAGACTAGCCGCCGCCACCGCCACCATTCGACGTCAAGCCGAACGTGGGCTCGTAGGTCGTGCCCGTCCAAGTCTGTACCGGTGTCGGGATGGCCGTGATCGAGCCTGGGCTCTTCAGGTCCCAACGCAGGAGCATCGCGTTGTCCTCATGCTGCGTGTTGTGGCAGTGCTCCATGTAGTTGCCCATGAACTCGCGAAACTTGACGATCAGGTCGACGCTGTTCGTGGCATCCGGGAACGTGCTCAGACGATAGACGTCCTTGCGCGCACCCTGCTCCCACAGAGGTACGGCACCGCCACGCGAGAGGATCTGCCCTTCCTCGAAGTGGATGTGGACCGGGTGGGACCAGCCCGCACCGCCGCGCAGGTGCCAGACCTCGTACTGGCTTTGCGTCACGTTTGCCGTGATCCGGTGCGGATCCATGGAGAAACCTTGGCCGCCGTCCGTTGCGATCGTCCAGGGCTTGGCGTCCGTGCCGTTCGCTTTCGAGAACTGGAACGTGCGTTGACGCGCATTGGCGATTTCCGTGGCCGAGATCACGGGCGGCGGGATCATCGTCTTCTTGCCGGGCTCATAGTCGACCGGGTTCATGGAGAGGTCGGCCGCGCCTACCGGTAACGCGTTGACGCGGAACTCCAGGATCCTGCCGACGGCCGGGTCACCCGAATAGGTTGGGCTGGTCGCCGTCGCAATCGACACTTCGCGCGATGGACCCGTGCCGTTCTGATGCTCGAGCAAGTTGATCAGATAGAGCTTTGTGCCGGGCGCGAAGTTCTTGAAGTCGACGACAATGTCGTAGCGTTCGGCAATGCCGATTTGCGGCAAGTCTCCCAATTGCGCATTTGGGAATGGGATTGCATTGCGCATCAGGTTGCCATCGTTGGCCACCATGTGGAACGGCACCCGCACGCCTGCGTCGGTCGCGATTGCGAGCTTGAAGTAGCGCGAGACTGCGCCGTTCAGGATGCGGAAGCGATAGCGCCGTGCGCGGACGTTCAGATAGGGCTTGTACGTCCAGTTCACGAGCACGCGGTCGCCCAGGAAGCCGTCCTTGTTGAAGATGTTGAAGAACAGCTGGCCGTTCGCGTCCCATGCCTTGTCGGCGATGAGCAGGTTCACGTCGTAGTCGCGGTTACCCCAGTCGAGCGCCGTACCCGACGGCAAGCACATGTTGGGATTGGCCGCGTTCGTATAGTTGCACTGGAAGCCTTCGCGGCCGCGGTCGATGGCGCTGTAGTAGTTCATCATCGCCGCGTCGCCCTTGTAGACATTCTGGGCGGTGAAATCGAGCATGTGGTCGTGGAACCAATGCGTGCTCATCGTCTCGTGCCAGTCGCCTTTGACCAGCGTCGTACCCCCGGCGCCGTTGGGCATGCCCGCCCACGGATCGGTTGCGGTCTTGTTGATCGTGTCATTACCGGCGAGGACCATCGGCCAGTGATAATCGTAGTACTGACCAGGGAAGAAGAAAGCGGCTGTGTAGCCGTCGCTTTCGGCGCCGTTGTGACCGTTGTGCTCGTGCGTTGTGATCGTATGCATGCCGAAGCCGTTGTTCGCGGCAACGTCGATGGGCAGCGTGTTGAAGTGACGGAACAGGATCGGCTCGCCGTAGCGGGCCATCAGGAGTTTCGGCGGCATGGTGCCGTCGAACGTCCAGACAGAGTTCGGGTCTTGTGCCGGAAGAAGCGGATGGAAACGGACTTGGGTGTTCTTGTTCGTGCCACCGCGATAGTTGAGTCCGCCGGGCTTGAACTCACCCACGGCCCAGTGATGGCGCTGTAAGAGGTCGCGAAGGCCGCCATTTGTGCGGGCGCCGTTTTGCGCCGTCTGGAAGTAGACCTTCGAGGGGAACTCGGTCCAGCGCTGATGCGCGAACCATTCGCCGGATGGGCGTCCTTCAATCGCGCTCGTTGTGAGCGGCGAGCCGAGGCAGCCTCCGATCGTTGCGGCCCAGGGATTGGACAGCGTCGTATTTGCGGTACGTGTGGGCAGCGGCCAAAGTGGCTGGTTCAAGAACGCGTCGAGCGCTGTGCCCGCGGGTCCCCCATTGCATGCAGCCGCGACCGGTTGCGGCAGCGGCTGGCATGTCGGGCAGGTCGATCCCGGCACCGGCTTCGTGCCGAACTCTTCGAACAAAAGCATCTCGGCCGTGAACGGCTGCACCGTTTGTCCGTTGAACGTGAGCGGACTCGCTGGCGCGTCGGTCGGCACGTTGAACCCCGTTGCGGCTTGGCCAAACGCCTGCGGCGCGGCCGCCATAACGATTGCCAGCGCGCCTGCGGTCGCTGCCAGCGATAAGCCCCTGTGTTTTCTTGTCATCTCAGTCCCCATTCGTTGGTGCACGATTGCCGTGCTCTCCGTGTCTTGCCGCCGGCGGCGTTCGTGCCGCCGGCATTTCTCGACTTTTGCTCCGCGCCCTAAAGGATGAAGTCCCCAGCCACGAGCGGGCTCGTAAATCCTTGCAGAACGATTTCGAAGTCCGGTGTGAGGTCGTTGTTGAAGTTTCCTTGGATCAGCGTCGAGTCCAGCGAGCCGTTTCCGTCGGAGTCGAACAGCTGGTAGTGGATTTGGCCTGCCGCCAACCCCGCACCAGCAGTCGGATCGCTGAACGCGGCCGTACCGATGAAGTTGAACGTTTGGTTGCCCGCGACCGTTGTGTTCGCATCGATCGCCGACAAGTCGATGTCTTCGTTTCCGCCGCCGCCAAGGAAGTCGAGAATAATGTCCCGATTTCCAGCGCCAACCCCTGTATCGCCCGCCGAGAAGTTGAAATCGTCCGTACCGGCGCCACCGATGAAGACATCCGCGCCGGAGCCGCCCGCCAACTCATCGTTGCCGCCCAAACCCAACAGCAAGTCGGATCCTGTTCCGGTGGTGATGCTGTCGTTGCCGTTTCCGCCGAACGCCAAGGCAAGTACCTGAGAGCCGAATTGGATATTCTGGATGCTACTCAGCGTATCGACGCCATCGGGGCTTCCGCCGCGATTGTCGGTGACGACCAAGTTGCCGGCGCCGTTCACGGAGAACCCGTAAGCGCTCAGCGGCCCGCTGAATACGGCCGTGTCGTTGCCTGCGCCGCCGTTGAGCGCGTCGTTGCCCGCCCCGCCGACTAGAAAGTCCGCACCGTTGTTGCCGTTGAGCGTGTCGTTGCCTGCAAGACCAAGCACCAGGTCCGCGCCGTTGCCGCCGTTCACGCTGCCACCGCCGGTGTTGTTCCCGTTGGTGCCGAACACCAGGTTCAAGTCCAAATTGCCGAACTGAATGGTGTCGATGTTGATCAACGTGTCTATGCCATCCGGGCTTCCGCCGCGTGCGTCGGTGACAACGAGGTTCAGGCCACTGAGCGAGAACGCATAGTTGCCGACCGTGCCGGAGAAGGCCGCGGTGTCGGTGCCGCCCGTTCCTCCGTTCAGGGTATCGTTGCCGCCGCCGCCGGTCAGGACGTTGGAGCCGTTGTTGCCGGTGATGATGTCGTTACCTGCGCTGCCGACAACATTTTCGATCGACACGAGCGTATCGCTGCCGGTTTGGGCACTTGTCGCCGTGCCGTTTCCACCGCCGTTGGCGAGGGTCACGGTGGCTGCGGCTGCGGTGGTGCTTAGGTTGTACGTGTCGTTGCCGTTTCCGCCGTCGTAGGTGTCGTCGCCGTCGTTGACGGATGCGAAGAACGTATCTCCGCCGCCGCCGCCCTGGACGAAGTCGTTGCCGCCGAGCGCCGTGATTTGATCCGCGCCACCGTTGCCGAAGATCAGCTCCGCCAACGCGGTGCCCGAGAAGGTGTGCGTCTGAGCGTTGTCAACGATGTAGTGGACCGCAGCACCGGTCGCCGTGTTCAAGTTTCCGAGCGCGTCGATATAGATGACAGTCAACCTGACGTAGCCGCTGTTCGGCGGCGAGCCGTTCGGTGGTGCCGGCGGTGTGTACGTCAGCGAATCGGCACTCACACCAGTGATTGCCGTGGTGAAATTGACGCCGTCGGACGAGATCTCCCACGTGTACGAAACGGTGTCCTGCAGAATACCGCCGTCCGGGTCGGACAGCGTGTTGACCGCCAGAATCCGCGACGGCGTGCCTCCACCGGAGATGCCGGTTGCAGTTACGATTCCGATCGGAGCGGTGGTCTCGCTGATCACCTCCGATGCGCCGCTGTAAACGAAGCCTTGCGCGTCGGCGTAACCCGCATGGACCGAGAACGAGTGTCCGATATCGCTATCGGTGAGCACCAGATCTGCGGAGGTCGCGCCGCCGATAGCGACACCGTCACGGTACCACTGGAAGGATTCCGAACCTCCTTGCCATGGACCGTCGGGATCGATGCCGATGACCGCCGACAGAGTGCCGCCGGATGCCGCAGTGCCGGTGATCGTCACTGGCGCGACGCCATCGTCGACGGCATCGACGTTGATCAAGACCGTCTTCGGTTGGCTGTAGCTCAGACCGTCAAAGAGGCGGTACTGGAAGCTGAACACCGGCGTTGGGCCATTCAGGTCGTCGCTTGAGAGGCCAGGTGTCGGCGTGAACACATAGTGGCCCGTGTTGCCGTTCAGTGCCAACGTTCCGTTCGTCACCGAATTCTGAACGAGACGCCAGACGGGCGTCGCGGCAGGGCCGTCCGGATCAAGAACCTGCGGACCAAAGAGGTCGCCGGCAATTCCAGTGTCTTCGAGGCCCGATTTGCTTTCCGGCGCAACGCTGATGACCGGTGCCAGATTGCCGGTTTGTACCGTGATCAAGAACGTGTCGGTCACGGTCAGTGCCGGGCCTGGACCACCATCGGTCGCGGTGATCTTGATCGAGAGCTGGCCAGCATTTGCGACCGTACCCGTGATCGTCGCCCCGCTCACCCCGCCGTTCACCGGGTCGGGAATGAGATTGAAGCTTAAACCCACGCTCGCGAGGGATGCGCCGTTCGACAGCGTCGCTGTGAACGTGAGCAGGTTCGGAGCCGTTTCGTTGTCGCCGAACACCGTCGTCAGCGGCAGTTGGATATTGACCGGAATGCCGATGCGCGCGTTCGTGTCGGGGATGCCGATCGGGGCTTGCTGACCCACGACAAACGGCGCCGTGTTCACGAGCGGTGTCGGGTTCACAACAGTAAGCGCTGTTGGCGCGGACGTGGCCGTTTCTACGAGCCCTCTGCCGTCCGTGTAAGTCTCGACGACGCGGATCGCGTTGCCGAGGTTTGTATTCGTCGGTGTGAACGACGTGCTTGTCGCGCCACCGATGTCGATCCAAGCCTGGCCGCCGCCCGCCGTGATGACTTGCTGCTGCCACTGGTAGTGCACCGTGTTGGCTTGGATGCCGTCAGGATCGAAGATTGTGCTGTTCAACAAGTCGATCGTGAGCGCCGTCCCGGCGATCGCGTTGACGGGCGTGGCCGCGTTCGCGTCGTCGTCCGTGATCAAAAGTTGACCCGTCGGCGGCAGATTCGCGTCCGGGCTTTGATCGATGTTGATCACGCCGTCGGCGAATTGCAGGCGTTCGACGTTGCGGACCTTATCCGTACCTTCGTTGACGCGAACCACCACGCCGGCGACCGCACCGTTCACGGTACCGTTGTGCGTCACGGTGATGAAGCCGTTTTCGTCCGGCGTCAGGTTGATCGTGTAGTTCGCCATCACGTCGCGGTACACGGCGGTGTCGAGGTCGCCGTCGGTCGTGTCCCAAGCGATCTCGCGGTTGATGGTCGAACCCGCGCCGCCATTGCCCGACAGATAGACGTGCAGATAAGCGTCGCCGTCGATGATGTCGTTGCCGCCACGGCCCGTGATCGTGTCGCTGCCGTCGCCGCCAAGCAAAATGTTGCCGGTGTTGTAGCCCGTGCCGACGTTGACGATCGCACCGGTCGCGTCCCAGTTCGCCGCAACCCCGCCTGTGAAGAACGTGTCGAGGTTGAAGATGAGGCCGACGTTCTGCAGTTCGTTGAAGACGCCGGCCGCAAGGCCACGATCTTCGGTGCCTTGGATGAAGTCGTTGAACCTCGAACCGGCGGTCGCTTCCGTTTCGACGAAGAAGTCGCGGATCGCGTCACCCGCGGGCGCAATTTGGTTCGCCACGAACTCGCGCCGTTCCATGTCGACGCTGACGCCGTGATCTTCTTTCTCGAAGTCGGCCCAGTCGTAGCCGAGCAAGCCGTTGAACTTGTCGAAGCCGCCCTGGCCCATCATGATGTCGTCGCCGGAGAAGCCGACCATCTTGTCGCCGTTGGCGCCGCCGTCGAGGACATCGTTGGCCGCAAACAACGGCACCAGGCCGGTCGGAGCGCCCGTGTCCCCGACCAGGCCGTCGCCGCCGTCGCCGCCTTCGAGCCAGTCGTCGCCTTCATTGCCGATCAGCGAGTCGTCGTCTTCGCCACCCTTGATGATGTCGTTGCCCGCGCCGCCTTGTATCTCGTCGATGCCAGCGCCGCCTTCGGCATAGTCGTGGCCGTCGCCGAGGAAGACGATGTCGGCGCCCATGCCCGCGTAGACGCTGTCGTTGCCAGCTTCGCCGTGTATGACGTCGTCGCCGGCCGAGTCGACGATCATGTCGTCGCCGGTGCCGCCGTAGAGGAAGTCGTTGCCGTTGCCGCCGTCGATCCAGTCGTTGCCGCCGTCGCCCCAGACCGTGTCGTCGTCGGCGTGGCCAGCTTGCAGGCGATCGTCACCTTCGGTGCCGCCCAAGACCATGGTGTTGCCGAAGAAGTTGTCGTCGCCGATGAAATGAACGGTGCCGTCCGCCAGCTTCTCGACCAGGTAAGCGCCCGTAACTGGGTTCTTCAGCCACGTCGCCGGGTCGTCGGTCACGCTGCCCGCTTCGACGGTGTATTCCGGCGTGAGGAAGATCGAGGCCGGGATGTGTTTCGCGCCGGTGTTGGCGATAATCATATCGGCGAACGAGTTGTTCTCGATCTGGAAGCCGAAATCCATGCCTTCAATGCGTGGCAGGTAGTAGAGCCGGTCGCCGTCCTGCAGGTTCTCGAGCTGCGTCTCGAAGATGAAGTTGAACGTCGAGCCGAGGAGGCCGCCGAACAGATTCTGTTTTTCGGCCAAGCCGCCCATCCAGAGGTCGACGTTGTCGACGCCCGTCACGGAACCCGTGCTCCACTGCGCGTGAACCGCGACGGGGCTGTTCACATCGCTCGCATAGGAACCAAGGCTGTGCATGAAGTTGTAGGCATCTTGGTGCGCAGCATCGCCCGTCTTGCTCGCCGGGTCGTTGCCCCACACGATGAGTTGCGCGGCGGCCAGGCGCTTTGCAGCCAGGTCGGTGGTCCCAGAAATCGAGGCATGCGTGCCGTAGGCCGCGACGAAATTCATCAGCGACTCGGGATGCTTCAAGAACTGGCCGAACTCCGTCCAGTTCGCGTAGGGCTTCAGCGTGACGTCGTGCGTCGCGTCATAGATCTGTGCGCGGACGAGGTTCAGCGGGGCGACGCCCGTGTCGCGGCCGCGCGCGATGTTCAGTGCGGCCAAGTCGAGCGGCAGGCCCAACAGGTTGTTGCGTAGCGCGCCGGTCACGAACTCGTCGATTTCCGAGCCGATCTGGTGCGTCGTACCTTGGATGATCTGAGCAGCGCCGGTGTCTCCCAAGGCGGCGAAGGCAAGCGGGTTCGTGAACGCCTCAATCAAACCCATATCGGTGAGGATTGGCTGCCCGTTGGCGTCGAGCGCGACTGTTCCGTCTAGGTTGAGCTGAAAGAGTGGGACGTTTTCGTCCAGCATCGAGTGGCCGAAGCGGTAGACCGCGTTCGCGAACTCGGAGGTAATCGCTGGGTCGAGGTGAATGTCGACGTTGCCGAACAAGTGAATCGTCGGCGCCACCTTGCGGGCGAATTCTTCGAATACTAAGTGCTGGTACTGCGTCTCGGTGCCGAACTTCGCCACCTGCATCAGGCGCTCGCCGTTCCAAGCGCCATCGGCGATCGCAACACCCGGCGTGAGCACCGTGCCCTCGAGCACCCAAGCCGTCGCGAATGCGGTGTCGCCGGCGTCGAGTTGAGCTTGGATCAGCGACTTGACCTGGTCGATCAGACGGTTGTGTTCGTCGTGGAAGATTGTGTGGACCGTCGTCAGCGCGACGTTTTCGTTCACGCGCCCATCACCCGCTATATAATGTGCGTCCAAGAGCTCGTTGTCGTAGTAGCCGGCGGTCGATGCGCCGCCGTTGGATAAGCCGGTCGCGGAATCCGTGTCGGCCAGCAATGCTGCACCCGTGTCGCTGAACGGTGCAGCGGCGTGCGCCATGTCATTGATGAATGCGTGGCCCGTATACATCACAGTGCCGCCAGTGGCGATCTGAAGCTGCGCAAGCGTTTGCGCTGCTTGCGGGTCCAGCGCGACCTGCGTTGGGTTGCCGGCGATGTTCACGAGAACTTGGACGTGACCCGATGCATCGAGAATCAGGTTGCCGTAAGCATCGGTTGCGAGCAGCGGAATATTGCCAACGTCGTGGTCTGTCAGGATGAGGCCGAACTTCAGAGCGTTCGCCTTCAAGTCAGACCACATCGCCATGCCGCCGCGAACGTCATCGATGCTCTCATCGACGCCAACCGTCGCCTGGTTGTCGCCCTGAACGCCGTCGATGCCTGCTCCCGTCGTGTGTTGGAGCATCTTGCCGCTT